>NZ_JAMYQP010000006.1:0-243637 GCF_040320945.1 Mesorhizobium sp. M0587 | reverse complement strand
TGCGCCGGCCAAAGCCGCATAACCAACCGAACCGCCCTGTACGGACCCGTATGCAAGGTGGTGTGGGAGGGGAGGAACCGCGAGGTTCCCCCCTATCCCGATTGCGAAACTGCAACAGCCGGTATGCTTCGTGGGCAGCGGCACTTGGCGATACCAAGCGTTGATCATTATCTGCGCTTCTGCTGCAAACCTTAATGGTTCCTGGAGGGGGCGTTGAGCCTATTCTTCGAAACGGGGCGTGTCGTCGCCTTGGCACTCGTTCTGGCCTTCACCTGTAATTTCGCCCAAGCCGAGGCGATCACGGGTGACTGGCGTTTCGCCACGGATGATGACGGCCTCGTCACGGCTTCGCTCCATGCCACCAACAAGCTGATCACCGGCGGCGGGGCCTTGAGCTACAGCCCGGTCCTGACCATTGCCTGCCGGGCAAATAGCGAACCGCGCTGGACGGAGTGGCTCCAGTTGAACGACGCCGTTTCGGCCAGCCGCAAGGTCACCATGTCGGTCACCGTCGATACCGGCAACAAGGTCGACGAGAGCTGGTTGGTCGGCCCGCGCGGCAGGATGCTTGTCCGTGACGGCGCCGATGGCGTCCGGCGGCTTGCCGCTGCGAGCCGGCTGTCGCTTTCCTGGCGGTTCGGATTGCTGTCCGGGCGCGGCCAGGCGGATTTCGACCTTGCCGGATTTGAGCAGGCGGTCGAGCAGATTGCCGGGACTTGCCAGACGGATCCACCCTGAACGGATCCGCGGAACTCCTTTGCGCCGGCGGATGTCCGTCCCGCCTACTTCAGCAGGCCGACCAGAACGTCGAAGGCGGCGTCGCCGCAGATACCCCACGCCCAGGCGCGATGGTCAACACTCGGCGAGCCACCGCCTCGCGCGGGCTAGTCGCGGAGGGATGGGCTCGCAATCATCAGGCGGGAGAGTCACGCAGCAGCAGGCGCGATCCGACCTCCACGATAGACCTGATCGCTGGGAGCAGCTCCTGCCCCAATGACGTCAGCTCATACTCCACGGTCGGCGGCGATGTCGGCATCACGTGGCGCGCGAGGACGCCGCGCTCCTCGAGATCGCGCAACCTGCCGGTCAGCACCTTAGCCGAAATGGCTGGGATATCGCGGCGCAATTCGGAGAACCGGCGCGGTCCGTCGCTCAAGGACCAGAGCACCTCGGGTGTCCAGCACCCGCCAAGCAGCGCCATGCACCTAGACATGGGGCAGCCGGGAAGCGCCTTCACCTTCGTTCGCATCCTGAGGACCATCGCGCATCTTCCATGGGAGTTTCCAGTTGGTTACCGGAAAATGATGGTAACCACAAGATACGTGGTTTCCGATGGTAACGAGAGCCGCTATCTGAGGCTCTCAATCCATCCAACCACGAAATGGACAGAACGATGTACGCAATAACTGGAGCAACAGGACAGCTTGGCCGTCTCGTGATCGACGCACTGCTGAAGACAGTTCCGGCCGACCGGATCGTGGCGGCGGTTCGCGATCCGGCAAAGGCCAGCGATCTTGCCCAACGCGGCGTAGTCGTGCGGGAGGCGGACTATAATCGTCCCGACACGCTCCCGATGGCACTGGCCGGCGTCGATAGACTGCTGCTGATTTCCTCGACCGAAGTCAACGGCCGCTTGCCGCAGCATCGGTCAGTGATCAAGGCCGCCCAACGGGTGGGCGTTTCGCTGATCGCTTATACGAGCATGCTGCATGCGGACACGTCTCCCGCGAGGCTCGCGGTCGAACATCGGCAGACGGAGGAGGTCATCACGGCCTCCGGCCTACCCGCCGTCATCCTGCGCAACGGCTGGTACACCGAGAACCATCTGATGGCGCTGCCGGCGGCTTTGGAGCACGGCGCCTTCATCGGCGCCGCAAATGAGGGGCGCTTCTCGTCCGCGGCTCGGCAGGACTATGCCGAGGCCGCGGCCGTGGTGTTGACGAGCGAGGATCAAGCGGGGAGGATTTACGAGCTCGCCGCGGACCAAGCCTTCACGCTCGCCGAGCTTGCGGCGAAGGTTTCGCGGCAATCGGGCAAGGCGATCGCCTACAATGATCTTGCCGGGGCGGCCTATGCGGGTGTGTTGACAAGCGCCGGGCTGCCCGCCGATCTCGCCGCTATCCTGGCCGATGCCGACATTGCGGCCTCACGCGGAGCGTTGTTCGATGACGGCGGCGCCATGAGCCGGCTGATCGGTCGACCGACAACGCCACTGGAGAGCGTCGTTGCGGCAGCATTGCGCGGTTGAAACCGAGATGGCTGTCGCATCCGCTAAAGGATCGGAGGACCGTCTGTCGCTCGCGCCAACAGGTAATTCAAGCGCCTAGATCAGCAGTAGGCCCTTCATGCTGGAATGGCCTTTGCGTCCGATGATGATGTGATCGTGCACGCCACGCCCAGTCGCTTGGCCGCGTCGATGATCTCCTTCGTCATCTCGATATCGGCGCACGATGGCGTCGGGTCGCCTGATGGATGGTTGTGCATCAGTCTTTCCAGCTATGGCACGGGGTCTTGGATAACGTTTCCGTTCTCCATCCGATCCAACGTTCCGTCATAGAGAGCGATCGGTGGATGGCCGCCTGGGTCCGTCAGCACGTCGAGCAACGCCACGGCATCGGATTCAGCCGCACGATCGAACGCGGCGTCCAGGTCGCTCGCGCGCTCCACGCGTTCGCCGTGGCCGCCGCAGGCCCGCGCAATCGCGGCATGGTCTACTTGGCCGAGGTGGCCTGCGGCGGTATAGCGGCCGAACTTGGCCATTTCGGCGTCTTTCTGGTAGCCGAGCACGCCATTGTTGAGGACCACCACGGTCACCTTGATCCCGATGCGGACGGCGGTTTCCAACTCCGCCCAGGCGTGCGCGAAGCCGCCATCGCCAACCACGACAATGACCTCGCCGTCAGGACGCGCCAGTTTTGCGCCGAGGGCGAGCGGCAGGCCCCAGCCGAGACCAGCGAGCCCTCGCGGCGAGATCACGCGATTCGTCGGATGATGCGTGCGAAGCTGACCGGCGACCCAGCTCGATGAATAGCTGGCGTCCGCTACGACGATGGTTTCGCGGCCGAGCCGCTTCTGGATTGAGGCGAGCACACGCTCCGCCCGGATCGGCTCGGCGTCCACGAGGAAAAGCGCGCGTTCGCGCTCGAACGCTGTCCAAGCATTCGCAATATGGCTCACGATCGCGTCGCGATCAGGAGCGTGGCCGCCGAGCGCATTGGTGAGCGCCTCAAGCGTTGCGCGGGCGTCTCCAAGGAGGCGAACCGCCTCGTAATTGCGACCGATCTCCTGCGGGTCGATGTCGATGTGCAGCACGCGTGCTCCATCCGGGATCAGCGACCACGCGTCGGTGCCGTCCTCGTTGGTGCGGTTGCCGATCAGCAGCACGAGATCGGCTTGCTGCACGAGTGGCTTGGTCTGGCGCCCGAGCCCGCCTGGGCCGGTCAGATTGCCGATCACGCCCATGGCGAGCGGGTGCGTCTCCGGGATCGCACCCTTGCCCATACTGGTCGTCGCAACGGGTGCGACCGCCTTCTCGGCGAAATGCAGCAGCGCCTCACCCGCGCCCGAACCATGCACTCCGCCACCGGCGATGACGACGGGGAAACGGGCGCCGTCGATGAGCCTCGCCGCTTCGATGATCGCGCTGTCTTTAGGGCGCGGCCGGTCGAGCGGCCAGTTGCCGAGCCGCATCTCGCGTTTTCCGGGCTTATCGGAATGGGCCCTTTGCAAATCGACCGGCAACATCAGTACCGCCGGGCCCGGCTTGCCGCTGGCAGCGGCGATGAACGCCTGGTCGCAATGATCTTCGACCCCATCGACACTCTCCAGGAGACGAAACCACTTCGTCACCGGAGCGAACAAGGCCTTATGGTCATATTCCTGAAAGGCATTCTTCCCGATATGCGAGCGGTCCACCTCCTGCATGATCGCGACGATCGGCACGCCCGCTTTCATTGCCTCCGCGAAAGGTGCGACCGCGAGTGCCGCGGCGGGGCCATTTTGGCAGATCATGACGGGCACGCGGCCCGAAACGCGCGCGAAGCCGTCAGCGATCGCGCCGCCGCTGTTTTCCTGGCGGTAGGTGATATTGCGGATGCCACGATCCTCGCAGGCGAGCACCAGCGCCGTCGGTACGCTTTGCCCCAGAATGAATTCGATGCCATGCCGGACCAGCCTGTCGGCGATCACGTCGACGACGGTCCGTTTGGCGCTTGCCATTACGTGGTCTGCTACCATTGCGTGGCCTCCTGCTCTTGCGGGCGACCTCGACGAGATTGCCGTCCAGGTCGCGGAAGTAGATCGAGGTCATCGCGCATGCTCAGCGACAGAAAGCCAAGTCGTTGCGTCGTCCGGCCAGCCATGAAGAAACAAGACTGCCTTGTCCTGCTGCTCATGGCCTTCCTGAAGAAGGGCTATTTCCGGCACATTCGTGGTCGCCATCAACGGCGCGATGAAGAATGCAGGTTCCGACATCCCTAGCTAACATTGGACGCGCCGGTGTGTTCCAACGTGAGGTCGTATCTTTCGGCAGATCAGACCATGTCGATGCGATCGGACGCACAGCCCGGGCTCTATGGTTTATCCCGATCTCAAGGTCGATTTGCGGTTCAGAGTGATTGCCGCTCAAAGTTTCATCCACCGGCTGACGATAGACTTCAAGCGAAGGCGCGCGGATGTCGAATGCCGCGCAACAAGTGGCTTTGAACACTGAAAAGAGGCGGTGACCGATCTCGTGCGGGATCTGTTCCCGGGGAACGAAGTTATATCTCTGGATTGTTAGAGAGATGGGCGAAAACGTCATGCGTAGACTGAACGATAAGCTCTGCGTCGTCACAGGTGCCGCACGTGGCATCGGTCGTGCGATCGCCGCAAGCTTCCACGACGAAGGCGCCGGGTTCGGCGAGGCGGTCAGCCAGGTTGCCAGCAACTGCAACACCGATCCACCGTGATCGGTGGCGGCAAGGCCGCCCGCGACCGCGTATGATCCGCGACGCTTCCCGTTCTGATGCTGGTGAGGGCGCCCTTCGGGTCACTTTCAGATCAGCAGCAGGCCCTTCATGCTGGAATGGCCCTTGCGCCCGATGATGATGTGGTCGTGCACGGCCACGCCCAGTCGCTTGGCCGCGTCGATGATTTCCTTCGTCATCTCGATGTCGGCGCGCGACGGCGTTGGGTCGCCCGACGGATGGTTGTGGACCAGGATGATCGCTGTCGCCGAGAGTTCGAGCGCGCGCCTGACCACCTCGCGCGGGTAGACGGGCGTGTGGTCGACGGTGCCGACCTGCTGCACCTCGTCGGCGATCAGCGCGTTTTTCTTGTCGAGGAACAGGATGCGGAACTGTTCGCGCTCCTCGAACGCCATGGCCGAGCGGCAATAGGCGAGAAGTTGCGTCCACGACGCCAGGACTTCGCGGCCACGCACCTCGCCGCGCGCCATGCGCTGCGCGGTCGCCACGACAACCTTCAGGTCGAGCGCCACCGTTGGGCCAATGCCCTTGACCTCCTGCAACAGGCCGACCGGTGCGCCGAGCACTTCGGCCAGCGTGCCGAAACGCGCCAGCAGCGCCTTGGCGACCGGCTTGGTATCGGCGCGAGGGATCAGGCGAAACAGCAGGAGTTCCAGAAGTTCGTAGTCGGGCAGGGCCTCCGGACCGGCCGAGGCAAAGCGCTCGCGCAGGCGGTCGCGATGACCGAGATAATGCGGCTTTTCATCGAGCGGCTTGGTTTTCGCTGGCCGGATCGGCGCTTCGGCGAAGAAACTCCGCTCGTCGTCGTCACTTGTGTTCCCCATACGCCGCCCACGCTCCCCGGCACAGACCTTAAAACCGTTCCGGCTCGGATTGAAACAGTTCTGTTCTCCGAGCGCCAGACGATCCACACAAGAGATCGTTCCGGCCTCACCATCGGCTTCCGGCTTGCTTCGCACAGGCGGCAAAATGAAACCACGATTGCGCAACAAAACTTACCAGCCCATGATCTGCGCACGCCTTTGACGCGGGTGCGGCTTCGTGCCGAGCGCATGGATGATGGCCGGACCGTCTCTCGACCGTCGAGGGTCAGGGCACAGCGAAACTAAGCCGGCAGGCCTGGCCGGTCGAGCTTTTTGGGCGACAGCGTGAAGATCTCGCAGCCGGCGTCGGTCACGCCGATCGTGTGCTCGTATTGCGCCGACAGCGAGCGGTCGCGCGTCACCGCCGTCCAGCCATCCGACAGGACTTTTACGTGCGGACGGCCGAGATTGATCATTGGCTCGATGGTGAAGATCATGCCGGGCCGCATCTCGACGCCTTCATTGGCGCTGCCATAGTGCAAGATGTTCGGCGCGTCGTGGAACAGCTGGCCGACGCCGTGGCCGCAGAAGTCGCGCACCACCGAGCAGCGCTCCCCTTCGGCATAGGTCTGTATGGCGGCGCCGATGGCGCCGGTACGGGCGCCGGGCCGGACCGCGGCGATGCCGCGCATCAGGCATTCATGGGTGACTTCGAGCAGGCGCTCGGCCGCACGCTTGATCGTGCCGACCGGGTACATACGCGAGGAATCGCCGTGCCAGCCGTCGAGGATGTAGGTGACGTCGATGTTGACGATGTCGCCATCCTTCAACGGCTTGTTGTCGGGGATGCCATGACAGACGACATGGTTGATCGAGGTGCAGGACGATTTCGTGTAGCCGCGATAGTTGAGCGTCGCTGGCAGCGCGCCATGATCCATGCCGAACTCGAAGACGAAACGGTCGATGGTTTCAGTGGTGACGCCGGGACCGACCATCGGCACCAGTTCGTCCAGGCAGCGCGCGGTGAGGTCGCATGCCTTGCGCATGCCGGCAAAGCCGTCCTCGCCGTAGAGGCGGATCTGGCCGGTGTTTCTGAGCGGTGCCGTGCCGGCGTCGAGATAAGTGACCATTTTGTCCGTATGAAGATAAGGCCCGCAGGAGTGCCGGCGTGAAAATCCCTCCCAGATTTGGCACTTGAGGGCGAAAGGTTCAAGGAAGAACTGCCCGATGCAGCCGGGCCGCCGGGATATTCGTCTCGTCGAGACAATCTTTTGCCTGTTTGCACCGCCGCTTGCTTTCCTTTCCCGCTATGCGTTAGGGCGGGTGATCTCTTGGAGATCGCATCCGCTCACGACGGACAGCGCCAGATCGCTTGATGCGCGGCTGACGACAGCCTGCTACTGGGCGCTCGCCGAGACGCTCGGCCTGTCGGCAACCGGGGCGCTCGTGCTCGGCCTCCTTTCGCCATACCGTCGTCTCTCGTGCTGCTTGCGGCGGTGCGGATGACGTTCGACGCGGAGACCGATCCCGCCAACCAGCAGCCGCTGGCTCCAAGGCGCCCGCGGCCGAAGGCTGGCGGAACGCCTGGGCAGAAAAGCGCCGTGGCAAAACGCCTGTTTCCGCAGTGGCGACACATTCCCGCGCCACAAAAGGATCAGAGCAACTTTTTACGACGAACGGCGTTGCCTGGGCGACGCCAGTTCGGGAGATGTCGGATGGATAGATTGCAATTCAAGGTGCCGGTGCGCATCGCGCCCGGCTCCGGCTTGCCGGTCGAGGAGATCTATAGCGTCGAGCAGGCGCTCGATTTTCTTCAGGACTGGCCGGCGCGCCGTCAGGGACCGGTCTATCAAAAGGCCTTCAATGCCTGCTTTGGCGCCACGGTGGACGTGGTCAAGACCGAGGATGCCTGCCGGGCGTTCATGGCGTTCTGCCGCGTCACCGGACTGATGGCCAGCGATATGATGGCCTCGCGCAAGCGCGGCGGCGAGACGAGGGCGCTGCAGGCCTGAGTCCCATTCTCACCCGTTTCGATTGGAAACACCGGCGATCGCAACCCGCACGACGGTGGCCGGCGGGGATCACTGCCTCAGGAGCGCGCGGACGCTTTTCCGTATCGTTAAGCTTCCGTTTCCACCTTCGCGGCTACGCCATTGCTTGTTCAGCAATGGTTGATTCGTTGCGTCAGTGTCATGGTTCGGAAGATGTCCCCAGAAAAAGTCCGTGCATTCCCAATCGACCGTCAGGTTTTCTTGGTCCGAGATGTTGCCGCCAAACTGGACAAGCTGCATGGCGAGACCGCCACTTCCTTCTGGAGGGCCAAAGCGGCGGAGCTGCTTGATCTCGTCGTTGGATCGGGCAGGGACAAGGCGACGGCCAATGATGAAGTGCGCAGGTTCTTCCTTGCCGTACAACGAGAGATGTTGGTTGCAGCGGTGGCTAGGCCGGCGCCAAGTCTTTCCGCCTGAAGCAGGCCAGCGGCACGAATTACTCGGAACCCGCAACAATGAAAAAGCCCGCACCGGCGAACCGGCGCGGGCAACAAGGAACATGCGTAGAGACGGTGAAGTCAAAAACAGCACGTCCTTGAATTGTTTATTCCGTCGCGCCAGTGGTTTCGTCGGATGTGTCATCCGTGGTGTCCGCCGGATCTTCCGTGGTGTCCTTGGCCAGGAACTTGTCCAGCGCCGCCTGGAGGGACAGCGTGGCTTGCGGCGATGCCGGCGTGGTCGCCACGACGCTGAGGGCTTTTGTCAGGCCGCTGGTGGAAGAATCCTTTGCCGCCGCGGATGTCGCGGCTCCGTGCCCCTGCGATCCTGCTCCAGCTGAATTCCCGCCATTACCTTGCCCGCCCCCATTACCCTGCCCGCCACCATTACCGTGGCCGCCGCCATTGCCGCCGGGTCCCGAGAATGCCGGGGAGGCGAGAAGCGAGAGCGCCGCAACCGCCGCGAGCAGACTGGTTCGAGTTTTCATGATTCATCCTTCGAGTCGGCCGCCCGCTCAGGAAATCATGCGACCATGCTAATGAACCCGCCAGACGGACCTTGGTCCGAGTTTGCCGGGCATTGGTCTTATCGCGAACGCCAGCCGGCCGATCCTGCCCCATAACGGGTCACTTGCAGTCGCCTTCCATCCGCGCCGTCGGTTAACCGTTGCCGGCGCGGGACGCGAGTTTTGTTCGTCCAGCTGCCTTGCGTCGCCATTCAGCCAAAACGAACCTCTTTCTTTGGGAGCCGATACATCCTTGATCAAAAATCAACCGAACTTTTTAGCCATTCCTTCACACATGCGTGCTTTCTAATCTATCTCATGGCCTTCAGTTGCTTCACGCGAATTCGACGCATAGCGCACGGTATGTGCCGGGGCACAACCGCAAACGTTGCCACCATTTTCGCCCTGACCTTGCCGATCGTTGTCGGCGCGGCGGGCTTCGGTGTGGAGACCTCCTACTGGTATTACAACAGCCTGAAACTTCAGGCGACAGCCGATGCTGCGGCCTATGCCGGCGCGCTCGAACAGATCTCAGGTTCCGATAAGCCGACGATCGTCGCTGCCGCGAACCAGTCGGCCGCGACCAATGGCCTTGGCGCAGGCACGATCGTCGTCAATACACCGCCGACGTCGGGGCCGAATACGGCGAAGAAGGCAGTCGAGGTCATCGTCGGCCAGAATCTCGACCGGATGTTCACCTCTATCTTCACGCAGAGCCAGGTACCCGAACAGGCGAGGGCGGTGGCCCTCATCACCGATGCCTCGAAGGCCTGCATGCTCGCGCTCGATCCATCCGCCTCGCAGGCGGTGCTGTTTTCGGGCAACACCACAGTGAAGGTCACAGGCTGCTCGGTGATGTCCAATTCCATCGCTTCGGATGCAATCAAGCTTCAAGGCTCGGCTGGGCTCCAGGCCGATTGCCTGATAACGGCGGGGGGCGTCTCTCTCAGCAATCCCGTCACAACCGTCTGCGCGGCGCCGATCACCCAGGCCCTGCCTGCCGCCGATCCGTTCTCCAGCCTGCCGGCGCCGGCGCCCACCAACCCGTGCAGGAATGTCAACGGCGGCAAAACCACGCAAACACTCCAGGCCGGCACATACTGCAGCGGCATGAACCTCAACGGCAATGTCGCGCTTTCTTCAGGGACCTATGTCGTCCAGGGAAATTTGAAGATCAACGCCGGCGCGGTCATCACCTGCGCCGCACCCTGCACCGACGGCGTTACCATCTATATGGCCGGCAGTTCGACAGTGAGCATGAACGGCAACGCCACCGTGAACCTGAGCGCGCCGACCGCAGGCACCTATTCCGGTGTGCTGTTTTATGGCGACAGGACGGGGGCTGCGGCGCAGAGCACCTTCAACGGCACGGCGGACTCGCTGCTGACGGGCGCGCTTTATTTCCCCAAGCAGCAGGTCAACTATCTCGGCAATTTCTCGGGCCAGAACGGCTGCACCCAGGTCGTGGCTGACCTGATTCAGTGGTCCGGGAATTCGACCATCAACCAGGATTGCACGAGCCTCGGAATGCGGGACATTCCGGCCACGCAATCCGTAGCGCTGGTCGAGTAGCCTGCCGTGGAACGCCCATCGGTGCCGATTCTGAGCGACGATGCGGGTGTCGCGGCGGTCGAGTTCGCCCTGGTGCTCCCCATCCTATGCCTGGCGCTGCTTGGCATCGTCGACGGGTGGTCCTATGTGACGAGTTCACTGTCGATGCGCGCCGGTGTGAAGACCGCCGCGAACCTGATCATGGCAGGATCGACCGATGACACGGCGACCACGGCCGTCGCCATTTCGACCTGGGAAAAGCGCCCAGCGGATGGCCAGGTCACGTTAAGCCGGGTTTACATGTGCGGAACGACCGTGGTCGACGCTTCCACCTTGTGCGGTGGGTCGAAGCCGTCGGCGATCTATGTCCAGATCCAGGCATCGGCCACGTGGGAGCCGCCCTTTACCTTCGGTGTCTTTGCCGACTCCAGGGCCGTCGGCCACCTGGAGGTGATCCGTGTCCGCTAGATCGATTTGTCGTTTCGCGCAGAACCGCCCCATCCCTCTGTTTTCAGGCAAGTCCGGACGAAAATCCGTTTCCTGGAATTGCTCCGGGGCAATCGCGTTCAGGCGGGACCGTTCAGGCGGGGCCGGGCTGGAATTCGCGTTGATCGCGCCTTTCCTCATGATGCTGCTGTTCGGGATCTTCGCTTTCGGTTGGGCGATGCATTCCGTGTCCACCGTCCGCTATACGCTGGAGACATCATCACGCTCGCTTCAACTCCACAACACGCTGAGCCAGGCCGACATCCAATCGATCGCCACGCAGAAATTGCAGGCTTTGGGTCTGCAGGATGTGAACGTCACGATCGCCATCGATCCGGCGAGCGGCGGCTTTCGCATGGCGCATCTGACGGCTACCTATGCCCTCGTCGTCAACTTTCCCTACTTCAGCGCTTTGCCGATCAACTACGCGACCACCGTGGCCGTGCCGCTGGTCGGCAGTTAGGCCGTGGTTCGCTTTCGGTTGCCGTCCATCGAAAGCAGGTAGTCGCCTCCCAGCCATACGTGGGGGGCAACGACGCCTTATATTAGCAATACACGATATATTAACGGCTCTGACGCAGCCTTCCACACCACGAAGACAGAAGAACACCTCCTCATCGACGTTCCAAATGCGCGCTGGAGCGCGGGGACGCTCGACCAATGCGGAGCAAACGCATGATTGTCGGAGCAGCTCTCGAACAATTGCTACGGTTGATTCATCGCCGAGCCATGAAATTGGCGGCACTGCCGGAGGATGAAAGGGATTCGCATTACGATCTCATCCGCCTGTCATGTTGCGCGGCCGCGGAGCACATTGGGCAAAGTCCCGATGTGGCGGCCATCACGGCAAACGACATGGTTGAATTTGTTCGGGCACTGGTCGGAATCATCGAGGTGGGCTGTGCATCGGACCATGGGCGAGGCGTCGAACGACCACCATCGGCACGACATTTTGGTAGCCGGGAGAACGGCACTACGCGCATTTAGGCACGGGCACGCCGGCTCACGGCGGCGAATTTATTATTGGCCAGCCTGAATGACGATCGTCGTAACGAACTCTCTCGCCTCAACTCGCTTTGGGCAATGATCGGGACTATCCGGCCACGCTGCCCCAGCGCATTCTCCTTTAGACGCCGCAACCGTTTCGCCGGGCTGTACGCTCGCGGCCTGGCTGGTGCCGGACGATGAAAGGAGAACCGTCTGAGTGATGAGAGCCGAGGAGGCGGCAACTTGTATCAGAACGGCGGCAAAAGCGATCTTTTTGAGCATGCGAACAAACGCACCGAGCTGCCGCTTGTTCCCCCGCCTGCCTCATCGGTGACTTGAAATGTCTGGTACGCCCAAGGGGAATCGAACCCCTGTTACCGCCGTGAAAGGGCGGTGTCCTGACCGCTAGACGATGGGCGCGCTCAGATGAAAGCGGCTTATACTGGCGTTGCGTGCAACCGGCAACCCGTCAGGTGCCGCCTTGGACAACTTTTTTCCAGGCTGTCAAAGCCGTGATTTCCAGAGCTCTGGAAGTCTTGATATGCCGGCAAGACGCCGCATCGCTTCGTCATCAACTCGCTGGTGAAACGGGGCCTTGGCCGGACTTGTGCTCAAGGTGATGCGGCCGAGATCGTTGGTGACGCCGATATGACAGTGCCGCGTTTCCGACTCGCGCGCATGTAGACACAGCCGGTCATGCCTCAACCATAACGGGCGATCGGAGCGCCGACTATCCTCATCCGCTGCATTTCTCGGCAGGCGTCGCGGCATGGATCCTAGGGTCTGCGCCGCGTCGCTGCACTCCTTGCTCCGCCCTAGGATGACGACGAAGGGTATGGAGGGGCCGGAGGCTAATCGTGGGCGTTGGAAGTTTGGCGTCGGTGGAGTTGGGTATCAATGGTCGTCGGCAAGCTTCGAGATTAGCCGAAACATCTCTCCCGTCGTCATCCACGGGCGGAGCAAGGAGCGTAGCGACGCGGCGCAGACCCGAGGATCCATGCCGCGACTTCAAAGCGCTGCTCCGGTGCGGGTTTCCGTTTCGCTGCGATTTTCGACGGCTATCACGGCATGGGGCCCAGCCTCTTTGCGACGGAGCTTCGCAGTGCTAGCCGTCGCTACCGCCGCTGCGGCGACGGCAGCGCCAGTTCCAGTCGCGTTCGGGGCCGACGTCGACGTGGACGGATTCGGTGTGGCAGTAGGTGCCGACGCCACCGCGGCCGGGCATGGTCCTGATGTAGCTCGCCAGTTCCCATTTGGTGACGCCGGGCACCTGGATGTCGGCGGCGGCACAGTACATGTGCAGCGAATTCTTGGCGCCGTTGGCGCGGCGGTTGCGGGCAGGGTCGCGATAGCCCGAGGTGACCATCATCTTGCGGCCGTAGTGGCCCTCGATGGTCTTCAGCACGCGGACCAGCGACGGCTTGAGGCAGGCGACGTCGACGCTTTCGTTCTGCTTGAGCAGGCCGTTGGGCGCCAGGCGGGCCATGCCGGCGGCGGACGCGACCTGATAGGAGCCGCCGATCGGCCCCTCGTCCTCGTTGAGGTCAACGTCGCTTTCGTCGTCGAGGCCGGATTTGCGCTTGATCTCGAACAGGGCCGTCTGGCGGACGCCGGGCAGGGCATCGCCGCCGGTGATGTGGCCGGTTTCGCCGCCGAGCGAGGCGAGTTGCACAGGCTTTGCCGCGGAATCGGCCGAAGCAAGCGTGATGATCGGCTTTGCCGCCGGCGCCGGGCTGGCCTGCGCGACGGTGGGTTGTTCACCCGACCTGGTGTTTACGAGCGGTGCGGGCTTCGCCGAGGCCGGCGTGGCGCCAAACATCGAGGCCAGGAACCCTTTTTTCTTCTCGATCGGCGCCGGTTCGCCCGCGGTCACATAGACCGGATTGTTCATCGCGGGCGTCGCCGCCGGCTTCGGCGCGGTCACACTGGCATCGGCCGCGGCGACTTTTTGCGCGGCCGCATCGGTCGGCTGCGCCGCCTCTGCCTGCTGCTGCAGCGACTGCGGCGTTTGGCCGACGATCGCTTCGGCGCCTGCCGGGGCAGTGAGCGGAAAGGCGGCTCCGGGCTTGGTCATCGGCAGATAGGCGACCTTCTCGGGGAGTGCCGTGTCGCTCTCGCTCATCACGGTCGTCTGCTCGGTCGCCACCTGCGATGTCGAATCGGCGACGGCAACTGACTTGCCGGACGAGGCGGCATTGATGTCCGACGTGGAAGCATTGTAGCCCGGCATTCCAACCGACATGGTCGGGTCGCCGGCAGAGGTGCAGGAAGCCAGGAGCACGGAGCAGAGCGCTGCCACGATGACGCGGCGTTCTCCCTTTGCGAGGCTCCATCCTGCTGATTTCAAAGTCAAATTCCCCCTCGATGTCCGGTCGGTATATCCTTGGCGCGGCACTGATGCGTCGCTGTCCAAGGTGACTTTGTCTCCGATCCGGAAACGAGACCTGTGTCAAATCCGCAAGCTTGAAAGTATTTTTGCAGGAATCGCCGAATTGAGGCCGCTTGATGATTGACGGCACCATTTCGCCCTCTTTTGCCGGCCCGTCAACTCACCAGACATTACAGTCGGTTACACACGCACCTTGACATAGGTGCCGGGAGCATCGCCCAAGGTTTTCATATGCTTGCCGGGTTTACGGGCGGGCACGCGGGTGTCGTCCTTGGCTTCTATCCAGCTCTGCCAGTGCGGCCACCAGGATCCGGGATGATCGGTGGCGCTGGCTAGCCACTGGTTGAAATCGCCTGTCGGCGCGCCGCCGGTCCAGTACTGATATTTGTTGGATGCTGGCGGGTTGACGACGCCGGCGATATGGCCCGATCCCGCCATCACATATTCGACCTGGCCGCCGAAATATTTCGAGCCGAGGAATACCGAAAGCGCCGGCGCGATGTGATCCTCCCTGGAGGCGAGGTTGTAGACCGGGATGGTGACATCCCTGAGCGAGACCGTGTGACCGGCGAGTTCCATCGTGCCGCGCGACAGATTGTTCTCGAGATAGCAGTTGCGTAGGTAGAACGAATGATTGGCCGCCGCCATGCGGGTGGAATCCGCGTTCCAGTAGAGCAGGTCGAAGGGCAGGGGATCCTTGCCGCGCATGTAGTTGTTGACGACATAGGGCCAGATCAGGTCGCCGGAGCGCAGCATGTTGAAGGCGGTGGCCATCTTGGTGCCTTCGAGATAGCCCTTTTCGCTCATCGATTTTTCGACCGCCGCGACCTGCTCCTCGTCGACGAAGACTTTCAGGTCGCCGGCATGGGTGAAGTCGACCTGAGTGGTGAAGAAGGTCGCCGATTTGATGCGGTCGTCGCCTTCCCTGGCCATCAGCGCCAGCGCCGCCGCCAACAGCGTGCCGCCGACGCAATAGCCGATCGCGTTGACCTCTTTTTCGCCGGTGGCCTTCTCGATCGTGTCGAGGCCGTATTGCAGGCCCTCCCTGATATAGGCTTCCCAACTCTTGGCGCCGTGGCGTTCGTCCGGATTGATCCAGGAGATGACGAAGACGGTGTGGCCTTGCTCGATCGCCCAGCGGATGAAGGATTTCTGCGGGTTCAGATCGAGGATATAGAACTTGTTGATCCATGGCGGGCAGATCAGCAGCGGCCGTTTAAGCACCGTCTCGGTCGCGGGATCATATTGGATGATCTCGGCGACATCGCTGCGGCCGACCACCTTGCCGGGCGTCGTGGCGATGTTCCTGCCGATTTCGAAGGGCGAATAGTCGGCCTGGCGCAGTTTCAGGTCGCCCTTGCCGGCGGCGATGTCCTCGGCCAGCATCTTCATGCCGCGTACCAGGTTTTCGCCATTGGAGGCGATGGTTTCCCGGAACAATTCGGGATTGGTCAGGATGAAATTCGACGGCGAGATGGCGTTGGACACCTGCTTGACGTAGAAGCTCGCCTTGTGACGGGTGTGCTCGTCCAGACCTTCGGCGTGCTCGACCAGTTCGGCCGCCCAGCGCGAGGTGACGAGATAGGCTTGCTTGAGGAAATCGAAAAAGGCGTTGCGGCCCCATTCCGGATCCTGGAAGCGCTTGTCGCCGCGCTCGGGCTTGACCGCGTCGTCGGTGCCCTCGGCGCTCGGGCTTACGCGCTGGATAGCGTTCGCCCACACGGTCATATAGCCGCCGAACAGCCGTGTCTGCGCTTCGAGCGCGCGCTGCGGATCGGCGAGCCAGTATTCGCTGAGCTTGGAAAACGTCTTGACCATGTCGACGACCGGTTCGGCGACGTGGTCGCGCACCTCGCCCTTTTCGCGCGGCTCGGCCCAGGCCGAAGCCGCCTTGCCGGCCTGCTCGATCATGCGCGCCATGTTCAGCGCGAAACGTTCCGGATCCTTCACCAGATATTGCTCGACGGTCGAAGGCTCGTCATCTTCCGCTTTGCCCGAATCGGGTGTTTTGGACATGGTTCGCGGGGTTCCTCCCGAAGCGTTTTCTTGACATATTAGCATGGGACATCCGACAGGGTCCAATCTCGCTCTACCCCGGCTGCCAAGGAAACAATATGACGATTAACATTGGCGAGACTGTTTTTTTTGGCGCCGGACGCTTTTGCCGCGCCGGTGCGGCGATCTTCGTCCTGGGCGTTGCCGGGTGCGCGAGCGCGAACACCAGCGGTCCCACGCCTGTCGCGACGGATGCCGGTCCGAAAGACACCGGCACCTTTCCCAACCTGAACATCAAGCCGCAAGTGGCGGCACCGCAGTTCACCGAGGCCGAGAAGAACGCCAAGCTCGCCCAATTGAAGGCGGACGAGAACGCACAGGCGGGCAGGGGCGGTGGCGCCGGCGTCACCGACCAGGCGGCTTTGACGGCTCTGGCCAAGAAGCATGGCGATGAAACGCTGAAGCAGATCGAAGGCAAATGCGACCCCGCCCTCGACCCTACCTGCAAATGAGTATATAGCGCGCGCCCAACGCCCTTGATGTCCGGGGCCCTTCGATGTCTGGAACTGCCATGGAAGAATTTCACAAGGTTCGCCGGCTTCCGCCTTATGTCTTCGAGCAGGTCAACCGGCTCAAGGCCAGCGCCCGTTCACGCGGCGCCGACATCATCGACCTCGGCATGGGCAATCCGGACCTGCCGACGCCCAAGGCCATCGTCGACAAACTGTGCGAGGTCGTGCGCGATCCGCGCACGCATCGCTATTCCTCGTCGCGCGGCATACCGGGCCTGCGCCGCGCCCAGGCCGCCTACTATAGCAGGCGCTTTGGCGTGAAGCTCAACCCCGACACGCAAGTGGTCGCCACGCTTGGTTCGAAGGAAGGTTTCGCCAACATGGCGCAGGCGATCACCGCGCCCGGCGACGTGATCCTTTGCCCCAATCCGACCTATCCGATCCATGCCTTCGGCTTCATCATGTCGGGCGGTGTCATCCGTTCGCTGCAGGTGGAACCCGATGATGGCTTCATCCCGGCGGTCGAGCGTGGCATCCGCCACTCGATCCCGAAGCCGCTGGCGCTGATCCTCAACTACCCGTCGAACCCGACGGCGCTGGTCGCCTCGCTCGATTTCTACAAGGACGTGGTGGCGTTCGCCAAGAAGAACGACATCATCATCCTGTCCGATCTTGCCTATTCGGAGATCTATTTCGACGGCAATCCGCCGCCCTCGGTGCTGCAGGTGCCCGGCGCCATCGACGTCTGCGTCGAGTTCACCTCCATGTCGAAGACCTTCTCCATGCCCGGCTGGCGCATGGGCTTTGCCGTCGGCAACGAGCGGCTGATCTCGGCGCTGACCCGGGTGAAATCCTATCTCGACTACGGGGCCTTCACGCCGATCCAGGTGGCCGCGGCACACGCGCTCAATGGCGACGGCGCCGATATCGCCGAGGTGCGCGATATCTATCACAAGCGCCGCGACGTGATGGTCGACGCCTTCGGCCGCGCCGGCTGGGCCATTCCGGCACCCGCGGCCTCGATGTTCGCGTGGGCGCCGATCCCGGAGCCGTTCCGGCATCTCGGCTCGCTCGAATTCTCCAAGCTGCTGATCGAGCACGCCGATGTGGCGGTGGCGCCCGGCGTCGGCTTCGGCGAGCATGGCGACGACTTCGTGCGCGTCGCGCTGGTCGAGAACGAGCACCGGATCCGGCAGGCGGCGCGCAACATCAAGCGCTTCCTGTCGACCAGCGCCAAGCAGCCCAACAATGTGGTGCCGCTTTCCGCTCACCGGTAAGCCTGCCCCTATACAATTTCGATCGATTTTTGAGGGATTTCGCCGGCTATGGCTGAAGCACTGCGTGTTGGAATTGCCGGTCTCGGCACCGTCGGTGCGTCGGTGGCGCGCGTGCTGCGCGACAAGGCGGCCGAACTGACCCGGCAGTGCGGGCGCGACATCGTCGTATCCGCTGTTTCGGCGCGCGACCGGAAGCGCGATCGTGGCGTCGATCTCGCTTCCGCAAAATGGTTCGACGATCCGGTCGAGATGGCGCAGACAGCCGCTATCGACGTGTTCGTCGAACTGATCGGCGGTGACGAGGGAGCGGCGCGGTCATCGGTGAAGGCGGCGCTCGAAGCCGGCCGCCATGTCGTCACCGCCAACAAGGCGCTGCTGGCCAGGCACGGTGTGGCGCTGGCCGAGGTCGCCGAGAAGAAGGGCGTGCTGCTCAACTACGAGGCGGCGGTGGCGGGCGGCATACCCGTCATCAAGACGATGCGCGAAGCGATGGCCGGCAATTCGGTCACCAGGGTGTTCGGCATTCTCAACGGCACCTGCAACTACATCCTGACCCGCATGGAGGCCGAGGGCATCTCGTTCGATGCCTGTCTGAAGGACGCTCAGCGTTTGGGCTACGCCGAGGCCGATCCGACCTTCGACATCGAGGGCCACGACACCGCGCACAAGCTGTCGATCCTGACCAGCCTCGCCTTCGGAACGAAGATCGCGGCCAACGACATCTATATGGAAGGCATTTCCAACATCAGCCAGGCCGATATCCGTGCGGCCGGCGATCTCGGCTACCGGATCAAGCTGCTTGGCGTCGCCCAGCGCACCGACAGCGGCATCGAGCAGCGCGTCCATCCGACCATGGTGCCTACGGCCTCGGTGATCGCGCAGGTGCATGGCGTCACCAATGCGGTGGCGATCGAGACCGACATTCTTGGCGAGCTGCTGCTCTCCGGCCCCGGCGCCGGCGGCAATGCCACCGCATCGGCCGTCATTGGCGACATCGCCGACATCGCCAAGAGCCGCCCCGGCTTTCAGCACGGCCCGGTCTTCGGCCGGCCGGCGAAGGAACTGAAGCCCTACAAGAAGGCGCAGATGCGTAGCCATGCAGGCGGCTACTTCATCCGGCTGACCGTGCATGATCGCATCGGCGTGTTCGCGGCAATCGCCAAGCGGATGGCCGACAACGACATTTCGCTGGAATCGATCGTCCAGCATGCTGTCAGCGGAGAGGCGGCGGCACAGAAGACCGTGATCCTGGTGACCCACGAGACCACCGAGGCCGCCGTGCGCAAGGCGGTGGACGGCATCACCAAGGACGGTCACCTGACCGACAAGCCACAGGTCATCCGCATCGAGCGGGCAGGGTAAGGAACCGCGCCACGCGCTTGGTTGCACGAGCAATTCCGGTCGGTGTGGCAGGGGGGATCGCCGGAACCAATCCTTGCCGGCGCCGTTTTCCTGAGGTCTGAAACCGAAGGGATATCCAATGGCCGAAGCATCGAAATCCGACAACCCGCAGCTCGGCGATATCCAGGCAGCGTTGGAAAAACAGATCGCCGATTTGCGCAAGGAGATCACCAGGATCAACAAGAGCATTTCGGCGCGGAGTGCGGAAATGGCCGACGACGCCTCCGAGCAGGCTTCGGATTTCTACGAAACAGCGGCAGGCCGTGCTTCGCGAACCGCACGGCAGTTGCGCACGCAGGCGCAGTCGGTTTCGGAGGTCGCACGCGAAAATCCTGGCACGACGACCGCTGTGGTCGGCGTTGTCGGCTTGCTTGGCTTTCTGGCCGGGCTCGCCATTGGCCAATCGATGAACGACGCGCCGCGGCGGTGGTACTGATCACGCCGCGACAGAGCCGATCTTGCCGGCTCGTCCCGTCGTTTTCAGCAGATCCTTTGCCAGGGAGGGCACAGTGGCTTCATCGGTGTTGATAGGCGTCCTGATCACATTCCTCGTGGTCGTTCTCGTCCTCTATCTGGTTCAGCGCCTGCCGCTCGACGGCAGGACGCGGCAGATCGTCCAGATCGTCGTCATCATCATCGGCATCGTTTCGCTGCTTAGATATCTCGCGGTTTTCTGACGCGAAGGACGCCCATTCTCATTTTTAAACCACGCGCGGCTCTTTCCGGCCGGGTCTGCGCTGCGCTCACGAATCGGGTTTAATCGATTGATATTGCTAGCCTTTCAATAAAACCATCGGCAGGTCTTGCCGTTATCATGCTCGTTTGACAAAACAAATGCGCCTCCGGCGGGAGGCCGCGTATGAACGAGGATTTGCCGAAATGAATGTGGCCCAGAACATTGTCGCCGGCCTGGACCGGATACTCACCATGGAACTGGTGCGCGTCACCGAACGGGCCGCTGTCGCGGCCGCCAGGCTGCGTGGCCGCGGCGACGAGAAGGCGGCCGACCAGGCCGCCGTCGACGCCATGCGGCAGGAACTCAACCGGCTCGCCATCAAGGGCACGGTGGTGATCGGCGAGGGCGAGCGGGACGAGGCGCCGATGCTTTATATCGGCGAGGAAGTCGGCTCCGGCAAAGGTCCCGCCGTCGACATCGCGCTCGATCCGCTCGAGGGCACGACGATCTGCGCCAAGAACCTGCCCAATGCCCTCGCTGTCGTCGCGATCGCCGAAAAGGGCAGCCTGCTGTTCGCGCCCGACGTCTACATGGACAAGATCGCCATCGGGCCGGGCTATGCCGAAGGCGTCATCGACATCGACGCCGCGCCGGCGGAGAACATCGCCAGTCTCGCCCGGGCCAAGGGCGTTGCGGTCTCGGACATCACGGCGTGCATCCTCGACCGGCCACGCCACGCCAAGCTGATCGACGCCGTGCGCGCCACCGGCGCCGCGATCAGGCTGATCGGCGATGGCGACGTCGCCGGCGTCATCCACACCACCGATCCCGAGGAAACCGGCATCGACATCTATCTCGGCACCGGTGGCGCGCCGGAAGGCGTGCTGGCCGCGGCGGCACTGCGCTGCACCGGCGGCCAAATGCAGGGCCGGCTGATCCTGGACACGCCGGAAAAGGTCGCGCGTGCCGCCAAGATGGGCATCTCCGACCCGAGACGGATCTACCATGCGGAAGACATGGCGCGTGGCGACGTGCTGTTCGCGGCCACCGGCGTCACCGACGGCAACATGCTGGCCGGGGTGAAGTTTGGCCACACCTACATCACCACGCACACGATCGTGCTGCGCTCGTCGTCGCGGACCGTGCGCGAAATCAAGGCGCGACACCAGGATCTGGATAAGTTCTGACGTTCGCTTGCGAAGCCGCCTTACAGTTGTTAGCCATTTGGCGCGCACCCTGAGGCAGGCGCAAGGATTTGACAATGAAAGCGTTCGACTGGCACGCGCACCCGATCTCGCGCGCCACCGTCATCACGACGTCCTATCGAAACACCCAGAATGTGCGCCGATTTCTCGCCAGGGAATGCGGCGCGGCGTTCAGGTTCGACCGGCCGTTCATGGCCTGGCTTAAGGACGGCGCGGACAAGACCATGGGCGATGCGGCCGACGAATGGCTACGGCGCCAGGCCGAAAAGCGTAGTTCTCCTTGAGTTCTCCCGAGACGGCGCACCACGGCAAGCCGCTTGGCTTTGCCCGCCTTTGGCCTATCCTGCGGGAGGGGCAAGGCTTGGATCGGCAAGGCCTGGATCGGCAAGGCTTGGGTGGGCAAGGCGCATGATGGGCGAAAAACGCCTTTTCCTCGATGTCAGGCAGTCGGCCACCGGTCTCTCCTGGGAGCACCGGCTGAGCGAGCGGCAGGACATGATCGCGCTCGCCATCGCGCAGGGCCACGGCGTGCCGGATATCGTCGCGCGCGTTCTTGCCGGGCGCGGCGTCACCGCCGAGCAGACCGAACGGTTTCTTGACCCGACGATCCGCAACCTGTTGCCCGATCCGGCATCGCTGACCGACATGGACAGAGCGGCGGCTCGCATCGCGGCTGCGGTGATGGCCAGGGAGAAGGTGGCAATCTTCGGCGACTACGATGTCGACGGTGCCGCCTCGTCGGCCCTGCTGAAGCGGTTCCTCGCGCATTTCTCCATACCGTCGGAAATCTACATCCCCGACCGAATTTTCGAGGGCTATGGTCCCAATCCGGAGGCCATGCGCGAACTCGTCTCGCGCGGTGCGACGCTGATCGTTACCGTCGATTGCGGCACCAACAGCGCGGCTTCCATCGATGCCGCCAACGCGGCCGGCGCCGATGTCGTGGTGCTCGATCATCATCAGGTCGGCGGTCCCCTGCCGGCGGCAATCGCCGTCGTCAATCCGAACCGCGACGACGATCTTTCCGGACAGGGTCATCTCTGCGCGGCCGGCGTTGTCTTCCTCGCCCTGGTGCAGACGGCGAAGGTGCTGCGCGGCCTGACCGACGCCACGCCGCCCGATCTGCTTTCGCTGCTCGATCTGGTCGCGCTTGCCACCGTCTGCGACGTGGTGCCGCTCACCGGCGTCAACCGCGCATTCGTGGTCAAGGGACTGCAAGTGGCACGCCAGCAGAAGAATGAAGGGCTGGCCGCGCTGGCGCGCGTCTCGCGAATCGGCGAGCCGATAGGGACCTTCCACCTGGCCTATCTGATCGGACCGCGCATCAATGCCGGCGGGCGCATCGGCGATGCGGCACTCGGCAGCCGGCTGCTTGCCACGGACGATCCGGTCGAGGCGCTGACCGTCGCCGAGACGCTCGACCGGCTCAACCAGGAGCGGCAGCTGATGGAGCAGGAGATGCTGGCCGCGGCGCGCGCCGAGGCAGATGCCGAGCTTGCCGGCGGCAACGGTCCGGCCATCGTCGTCACCGCCAGCACCAGCTGGCATCCCGGCATCGTCGGCCTGCTCGCCTCGAGGCTCAAGGATCACGCGCGGCGGCCGGCTTTCGCCATCGCTTTCAACGCCAACGGCACGGGCACCGGTTCGGGCCGCTCGGTGTCGGGTTTCGATCTCGGCCGGCTGGTGCGCGAAGCCGCCACCGCCGGGCTGATCGTCAAGGGTGGTGGCCATGGCATGGCGGCCGGCATCACCGTGGAGCGCGCGAGGCTCGGCGAACTCAGGGCGTTTTTCGAGGAACGGGCGGCGGCCGACGTGTTTCGATTGCAAGGCGAGGAAAGCCTGGCGATCGACGGCGCACTTGCGGCGGAAGGTGCGACGCTGGCTTTGCTGGATGCGCTGGAAAGGGCCGGGCCATTCGGCGCCGGGCACGTCGCGCCGGTCTTCGCGCTGCCGCGTCACCGGCTGGCCGACGCCCGGCCGGTCGGCACCAATCACATACGCGCCGACCTGCAGTCGGAAAGCGGCGGCCGCATCCAGGCGATCGCCTTTCGCGCCGTCGATACCGCGCTTGGCGAGTTTCTGTTCAAGAACCGAGGCAAGACCGTGCATGTCGCCGGTTCGCTATCGGGCAACTACTGGAACGGCAGCCGTACGGTGCAGTTTCGCATCATCGATGCGGCGCGGGCGTAGCGGCGGCGCCTATCCATCGCCGCTGGCAGGTGCATAGCGCAGCAGCGTCACCCCTTGAGTGAGGCTTTCCGCGCCAAGCGGCTGCAATCTCAGTGACAGGCCGGACTGGAAATACGGCTTGCCACCGCCAAGCACGACCGGATGCATGTAGAGCCGGTATTCATCGATGAGACCGGCCCGCGCCAGACAGGCGGCAAGATCGGCGCCGCCGAGGATTATGAGGCCATCCGTCTCCGCCTTGAGAGATCTTGCCGTGGCTATGGCATCGTCATTCACCAGCCGGGCATTGTGCCCGACTTGCCGAAGCGTGGTCGAGAAGACCACCTTCGGCGTCTCTCGCCATGCATGGGCAAAATCCCGCTCGACCTCCGCGGCGCCGGTCTCGCGATCCGGACTGTCCCAGAAGCGCATCACCTCGTACATCCGGCGTCCGGCGAGGACCACCGAGGCCTGCCTCATCATGTCGTTGAAGTGCTGGTGCAACTCTGCCTCGGGCACCGGGAGGGCAATATCCCCGTCCGGCCCGGCGATGTAGCCGTCCAAGGACGTCAGCATGGAATAGACAATTTTGGCCATCGACGCCTCCGTTCCATCCCGTACAGTCGATCACGACCAATTGCATTTTGCAATCAGTTTATCGGAAGGCGACTGGAATTTGAGACGATACCTCGTGGGGCATGGTTGCGTATGTGACGGAACCTGGATTCCTCTCGGGGTACGGAGAAGCCTAGGCCAGGACGGTCTGCAGCCGGGTCAATTCGCCGATCTGAGCCATCGTCGCCTGATAGCCGAGACGGATCGCTTCGTCGGCGCGGTGGAACTCGGTCAGTCCGATATGGCTGAGCTTCGGCTGCAGCGACATGTCGGGTGGATCCCCGGCCAGCCTGGCGCGCGAGATGCGGTCCTGGATGATGTTGAAGGCCTCGACCATGACCCCTGTGATGCCGAGCCGCGTCTGGTACACATGGCGCTCGGCGTCGGCCTGGCCGGGTCTCGGCGCATCCTTTTCGACGAACAGTTCGCCGGCGCTATGCTTGATGACGGCGGCGCGGCCGAACAGGTCGTAATGAAGATTGACCGCCACGACCAGCGGCTGCTCGTAGGCGCGGCAGACTGAAACCGGTACCGGATTGACAAGCGCTCCGTCGACCAGCACGCGGCCGTTGCAATTCACCGGCTCGAACACGCCGGGCAGCGCATAGGAAGCGCGCATGGCCGTGATCAGGGAGCCGCTCGACAGCCAGATTTCATGGCCGGTGCGGATTTCCGAGGTGACGGCGACGAATGGCTTGGGCAGGTCCTCGAAACGGATGCCGGCTATATGCTCACGCAGACGGGCATCCAGCTTCATGCCGCCAAACAGGCCGCTGCCGCGCAGATTGAGATCGAGCAGGCCGAAGATGCGCCGCCTGGTCAGGCTGCGGGCGAACTCTTCAAGTTCATCCAGTTTGCCGGCAAGATAACAGCCGCCGACCAGCGCGCCGATCGAAGTGCCGGCGATCATCGAGACCTCGATGCCGGCTTCATCGAGCGCGCGCAGCACGCCGATATGGGCCCAGCCTCTGGCGCAACCACCGCCCAAGGCAAGCGAAATACCTGTTTTCTTCGGAGCGTTGGTTTCGGACGTGCCGCCGGGCGAGGACAGGCCGTTGGCCTCCCTGACATCTGGTCTGTTACGCAATGACGCCCACTCGAGCATCATGATCTCCCTTGTCCCACGGCAAATCTACAGGCGGGCCGTATCGAAATGGTGAATCTGTGTGGTTGGTGTCGGGCAGAAGGTTCAAGCTGGTGACTTCCGATACGTGTTTTCCGCATCGAACAGCGGCTTGCTGCCGTCGTCGGCAAGCGTCGCCTTGCCATCGACCAGCCCCACCGTCCGGTAAAAACAAGAACGCCGGCCGGTGTGACAAGTTGCGTCGTGGCCCAACACTTCGACGCGCAACCATATGGCGTCCTGGTCACAATCCGTGAGCATCTCGACGACGTTCTGAAGGTTGCCGGAGGTTTCGCCCTTCTTCCAAAGCGCGTTGCGCGAGCGCGACCAGTAGTGGGCGATGCCCGTCTCCAGCGTCAGTGCCAGCGCCTGCGCATTCATGTGCGCGACCATCAGAAGCATGCCGTCCCGGGCATCGCTAACGACGACGGTAACCAGGCCCGCGGCGTCGAAGCGCGGCGAAAACACCGCGCCTTCTTCCAGGGCCTTCTTGTCCGACGGAGCTTTGGGAAATTCCACTGCCGACATCGCCGCTCTATTTTTCTTGCTTGACCATATCTTGGCCCGGCGATTTCGGCGAGGGGGGCTTACACCCCGCCGCCGCGCACCATGGTGACGAAACGAACCTGCTCTTCAGGCGTGTCCTTGAAAACGCCGGTGAAGGTGGAGGTGAGCGTGGTGGAACCCTGCTTGCGGATGCCGCGCATGGCCATGCACATGTGCTCGGCCTCGATCATGACTGCGACGCCGCGAGGATTGAGCACATCCTGGATGACGCCGGCGATCTGCGCGGTCAAGGCCTCCTGAGTCTGCAGGCGGTGGGCAAAGATATCGACCACGCGCGCGATCTTGGACAGGCCGACGACCTTGCCGTCCGGCAGATAGCCGACATGCGCCTTGCCGATGATCGGCACCATATGATGCTCGCAATGCGAGTGGAACTGGATATCCTTGACGATGACAAGGTCGTCATAGCCGGCGACCTCCTCGAAGGTGCGGCCGAGTTCTTCGGCCGGGCACATGTCGTAGCCGCCGAACATTTCGCGGAAGGCCTTGGCCACGCGCTTTGGCGTGTCGATCAGCCCCTCACGGTCCGGATTGTCGCCTGTCCAGCGCAACAATGTGCGCACCGCTGTTTCGACTTCGGCTTCGCTGGGCCGGTCGGTGACCGGTTTTTCCATGTAGGCGGACTGGGGCATGAATTTCTTGATGACGGCATCCATAAAGGCGTCTCCCGTAGTTCCTCTCTCAGGAGGAACGAGTTGAACGGACCACGACCTTTCGGTTTCGGAAACTCACTCTGTTTCCAGTCCCGTAAGCGGCGTGAACTTTCCGGCAAGGACGCTGGCTTTCTTCGCCTTGTCGATACCGATCTGCCACCATTATATAAGGTCATGGCGAGCGAAAGGAAGACGCGGCAGCGGCAATCGCTGTTCGCTTGGCGGCGACGGATTGGAAAAATATGATCAACGACGTCTACAATGCGAAAATTCTGGGTTTTGCCGGAAACATCGCGCGCATCGGCCGGCTCGACCATCCCGACGCGACCGCGAAGGCGCATTCCAAACTATGCGGCTCGACCGTTACAGTCGACCTCAAGATGCAGGACGGCGTGGTCACCGATTTCGCCCATGACGTGAAGGCGTGCGCGCTTGGCCAGGCGTCGTCCTCGATCATGGCGCAGCATGTCGTCGGCGCGAGCGCCGAGGAATTGCGCGCGGTGCGCGACACCATGCTGAAGATGCTGAAGGAAAACGGCGCGCCGCCGGAAGGCCGCTTCGGCGACCTGAAATATCTCGAGCCGGTGCGCGACTACAAGGCGCGCCATGCCTCGACTATGTTGACCTTCGACGCCGTCGTCGACGCCGTCGGCCAGATCGAGAAAAAACGCGCCGAAAAGGCCGCCTAGGCCAGTTCTCCCAAACTCCGCGCCCGTCTTGTTTCGGCGAATTCGCTTCTCACCCAGTCGGCGAACGCCGCAGCCGGCTCCGAGAGATCGCGCAAGCTCCTCGCCACCAGCCAGTAGGCGCCGGATGCGACATCGATGTCGAACGGCTTGATCAGCGCGCCCGATGCGAGTTCTTCGCCGATCTGCAGGAGATCGCCAAGCGCCACGCCATGCCCGAGCAGGGCGGCTTGCTTCGAAAGCGATGCGTCCGCCAGCATCGGGCCGCGCGCGGGCACGGCATCGGCGGGAACGCCGGCCGCTTCGAACCAGCGCGCCCAGCCTTGACGGTTTTCCTCGTGCAGAAGCGTGTAGCGGCCGAGATCGATCGGATTCTCAAGGGCGGGGCCGAAATTTAGCAGCGCCGGCGACAGAACCGGTGAATCCACTGTCGAGGCAAGCCGCTCGGCGTCGCTGCGCGGCCATGAGGTGGTATGGGCGCTGAAGCGTAAGGCAAGTTCGGGCTGATCGCCGCGAAACTCGATCAGCCTCGGATCGACGTCGAGGGAGACGTCGATATCGGGCCGCAATTCGCGAAACCGATTGAGGCGAGGCACCAACCACACGGACGCAAGTGATGGCTCGACACTGACGCGAACCACGGATTGCGCTGGCACCGCGGCCAACTCCGAAAGCAGCCTGTCGATATCGTCGAAACTCCTGACCAATGGGGCGAGCAGTCGGCGGCCTGCATCCGTCAGTTCGACGCGGCGATGGTGACGTTCGAACAAGGGTTGGCGCAGCAACGTTTCGAGCTCGCGGATTTGCCGGCTGATCGCCGCCTGCGAGACGAAAAGCTCTTCGGCGGCCCTGCTGAAACTCAGATGCCGGCCGGCTGCTTCGAAGCTTCTCAATGCCGTCAGTGGCAATCGTCCACGCTTCATTCGCATAACCCAGGATTATCCGAAGCGGAAATTATACTCGTTTGAAGGCGAAGGCCAGCGGCGGTCTTATCGCGTCGAAGGAGACACGACCATGATCCAGATCCTGGGCATCTTTGGCGACGTCCTGCGGATAGCAACGTTCCAATGGCGTGACGAAAGACACAATGCAAAGCGGTGCGAAGAGCTGGCTTCTCCTTTCCCCGGGAACGATCCGGTTCGCTGGCTGCCGTTTCGCCGTTCTCGACCATAAGAGCGGGGATTGCGTTCTCCCGTGGAAGCTCACATCTATGCCTGGGATACGCGATACGGAGAAGGATGTGGGCCAGCAGCAGGGGCATGCGCATAGCGCCGGGCCGCCGAAGCGCGGCCGCAACTGGCCGGGCCCGTGGCGCAAGACGCCCGGGCGCCTCTTCGGCACGTCGCTTGTGCGCTTATACCAGCTGACGCTCTCCGGCTTCGTCGGCAATTCTTGCCGGCATTTGCCGACCTGTTCGGAATACGCGCATGAGGCGATCGCCCGGCATGGCCTGTGGGCAGGCGGCTGGATGGGGCTTTTCCGGGTGCTGCGCTGCGGGCCTTTCGGCACGCACGGTATCGACCTTGTGCCGGAAGTGCTGGCGGATCGTTATGTCTGGTTCATGCCCTGGCGGTACTGGCGGATCGGTGAAAAGCGCGGCGAAGCGCAAAGCTGATCGAACCATCCCAGCCGGCGTGGGCGCGCCGGTTTACGATCTGGTAGGGTTAACGCAAGCCTGCACAAAGACTGCGCATTTGAGACAAAATCGAGACAAGAGACCTCGCTAAGCCGTTCGCGACCCCCCGTTCTGGAGCGAGCAGAAAATGCGTAACGTCGACCGTCTTCCCTTCATCCTTGCCGGCATCCTGTTCCTGCTTGCCTGGCTTCTGGGATTTCCAATGCGCGCGCAATCGGCGCCGCTCGGGGATGTGCAGTGCACGCTGATTGCCGATGCGGCGAGCGGCAAGACGCTCTACCAGGAGGGGATCTGCGACCAGAGGTTCAGTCCAGCCTCGACGTTCAAGGTGCCGCTGTCGCTGATCGGCTACGACGCTGGAATCCTGAGCGACGCACATACGCCGACATGGGACTACAAGCCCGAATTCAAAGCGGTGAAACGAGATCGGAAGGCCGTCGATCCGACGATCTGGGAGAAGGATTCGATCCTCTGGTACTCGCGTGAAATCACCCGCAGGCTTGGGGCGGAGAACTTTGCCTCCTATGTCTCGAAATTCGGCTACGGCAACGCCGATGTTTCCGGCAATCCTGGCAAAGATGACGGCCTGACCCGCTCCTGGGTGAATTCTTCGCTCGAGATAACGCCTGTCGAGCAGGTCGACTTCCTGCGCAAGCTGTTGGCGCGCAAGCTGCCGGTCTCGGCCAGGGCCTATGAGATGACCAGCGCCATCATCCCGACCTTCCAGGCCGGCGACTGGACCGTGCAAGGCAAGACAGGCAGCACCAGGCTCGGCAACGAAGCCGATAAGGACAAGCGCTCGCTCGGCTGGTTCGTCGGCTGGGCGAAGAAGGATGGCCGCCAGATCGTTTTTGCGCGCCTGATTGTCGACGCCATTCCCACCGACATGCCCAAGGGTCCGAAGACCAGGGCGGCGTTCCTGAAGGATCTGCCGTTGCTCATCAAATGAATGGTTGATATCGGCGCCAGCCTTTACTGCGGCGGGATCTGCTCATAAAAGACAGCCCGCCGCCGGACGCATCCGGCATTACTCATGCATGTCATAAACCCCAAAACCGCGGGACGGTTTTTGGGTTACGATATGCAGTTAACCACCCGCGCTCGTTTGCGGGACTGGATAGGAGATACCCGTGCTGAATTCCGTTTCCCTGACATTTCCTGATGGCTCCGTCCGCGATTACGACGCGGCGATGACTGGCGCTGGCCTTGCCGAATCGATCTCGAAGTCGTTGGCCAAGAAGGCCGTTGCCTACGCCATCGACGGCACCGTGCGCGACCTCAGCGACCCGCTCGGCAAGTCCGGCAAGATCGAGATCATCACCCGCGACGATGCGCGTGCGCTGGAGCTCATCCGCCATGACGCCGCACATGTGCTGGCGGAAGCCGTCCAGGAATTGTGGCCGGGGACGCAGGTGACCATCGGACCGGTGATCGAGAACGGATTCTATTACGATTTCGCCCGCAACGAGCCGTTCACGCCGGACGATTTTCCGGTGATCGAGAAGAAGATGCGCGAGATCATCGCGCGAAACAAGCCGTTCACCAAGGACGTCTGGTCGCGCGACAAGGCGAAAAAGGTGTTTGCCGACAAGGGCGAGCGCTACAAGCTGGAGCTGATCGACGCCATTCCCGAGGATCAGGACCTCAAGATTTACGCGCAGGGCGACTGGTTCGACCTCTGTCGCGGTCCGCATATGGCCTCTACCGGCCAGATCGGCAATGCCTTCAAGCTGATGAAGGTGGCCGGCGCCTACTGGCGCGGCGACTCGAACAACCCGATGCTGACGCGCATCTATGGCACGGCCTGGGCCGACCAGGCGCAGCTCGACGCCTACCAGACGATGCTGGAAGAAGCCGAGAAGCGCGACCACAGGAAACTCGGCCGCGAGATGGACCTGTTCCATTTCCAGGAAGAAGGACCAGGCGTCGTCTTCTGGCACGCCAAGGGCTGGAAGATGTTCCAGAACCTGGTCAACTACATGCGACGCCGCCTCGACGAGCAGGGCTACCAGGAAGTCAACGCACCGCAGGTGCTCGACAAGAGCCTGTGGGAAACGTCAGGTCATTGGGGCTGGTATCGCGACGCCATGTTCAAGGTGACCGTCGCCGGCGACGAGACCGACGACGATCGCGTGTTCGCGCTGAAGCCGATGAACTGCCCGGGTCACGTGCAGATCTTCAAGCATGGGCTGAAATCCTATCGCGATCTGCCGGTAAAACTTGCGGAATTCGGCAATGTGCATCGCTACGAGCCGTCGGGCGCGCTGCACGGGCTGATGCGCGTGCGCGGCTTCACGCAGGACGACGCCCACATCTTCTGTACCGAGGAGCAACTGGCCTCGGAATGCCTGCGCATCAACGACCTGATCCTGTCGACCTATGCCGATTTCGGTTTCGACGAGATCAGCGTCAAGCTGTCGACGCGGCCCGAAAAACGCGTTGGTACCGACGAGGCGTGGGACCATGCCGAAGCGATCATGGGCAGCGTGCTGGAAACGATCAGGACGCGGTCCGGCAACCGGATCAAGACCTCGATCAACCCGGGCGAGGGCGCCTTCTACGGGCCGAAATTCGAATATGTGCTGAAGGATGCGATCGGCCGCGAATGGCAGTGCGGTACGACGCAGGTCGACTTCAACCTGCCGGAACGCTTTGGCGCCTTCTATATCGGCTCTGATTCCGAGAAGAAGCAGCCGGTCATGGTGCATCGCGCCATTTGCGGCTCGATGGAGCGTTTCCTGGGCATCCTGATCGAAAACTATTCCGGCCATTTCCCGCTGTGGTTCACGCCGCTGCAGGTCGTGGTGGCGACGATCACATCGGATGCCGACGATTATGTGACCGAGGTGGTGGCAAAGCTCAAGGCCGCCGGGCTCCTGGCGGAAGCGGATCTGCGCAACGAGAAGATCAACTACAAGGTCCGCGAACACTCGCTGGCCAAGGTTCCTGTCATTCTCGTCTGCGGCAAGCGCGAGGCTGAGGAGCAGACGGTCAACATGCGTCGCCTGGGCTCGCGCGACCAGGAATCGCTTGGTCTCGCCGAGGCCATCGCGAAATTGACCGAGGAGGCGATCACGCCTGATCGCCGGCGCAAGCGCGCTGCCTGACTGAACGGTATTTTGTACCCCCCAATGGCGGCGGAGCAATCCACCGCCATTTTCATATCCCTGTCACGCCAACCCAGTAGCGAACTGTCATGCTTAAGCTGAAGACGCGAGAAAAGCCGTTTCCCGAGCTTTCCTATGCCAATGCGCGTCAGCCCGCACTGACGCGCTGGGTCATCCATTCCATCGAAGGCCTGTCCGGCCGCGACCGTTTCGCGGAACTTTATGATTTCTGGCGTCGCCAGGTGGTGCCGACCGGCGAGCGTGTGTTCAGCCGCATGCTCGATCTGATCGACGTCCGTGTGCGGACCGCCGATCAGTGGCCGCCCGCGCAATTGCCGGACACACCGTTGGTGATCGTCGCCAACCATCCGTTCGGCATCGGCGACGGCATTGCGGTGCTGTCGCTGGCAGAGCAGCTCGGGCGCCCGTTCCGGGTGATGATCCACAAGGATCTGCTCAAGATCCGAGAGATGGAACCCTATTCGCTGCCGATCGACTTTTCCGAGACCAAGGACGCGCTGAAGAACAACATGGCCGTGCGTCACGAGGCGGTGCGGCTGCTGAAGGAAGGCGTCACCATCGTGGTGTTTCCGGCCGGCGGTGTTGCCACCGCGCCGAAAGGTTTTGGCCGGGCGCGCGACCTGCCGTGGAAGATGTTTCCAGCCCGGCTCGTCCAGGACGCCAAGGCGTCGGTCATTCCGATGCATTTCTCCGGGCAGAATGGCAGGCTGTTCCATCTGGTCAGCGGGCCGATGAACATGGCCGAACGCGACGGCCGCGTTGCCAAATTTGTCGGCAAGGCCTCGCTGACGCTCCGCATCTCGCTGCTCATCCACGAATTCGCGCGCCTGTCCGGCAAGGCGATCGACGTGCGCGTCGGCGATGTGCTGGACTGGAGCGAACTGGAACCGTTGCGCGACCGGAAGGCGCTGCTCGACCGGCTTTATCGCGGTGTTTTCGACCTGGCGCCGCCAATGCGGCGCCGCCGGATTTCGTTTTTGCCGGCACGCACGAAGCTGGCCGCCTGACGCCTGCAAATTCGACGGTCAGTCTGCGCCTTCCTCGGGGTCCATCGCCGCCGCCTCGGTGGCCAAAACCTCGATTTCCTGGTTCTGTCCGCCCACGACCGTAAAATCCTTCTGATAGATGCGGTCACGGTTCTTGGCGATGATGGTGTAATCGCCCTCGGCCAGCACCATAGAGGCGAAGGCGCCGACGGTTTCATTGATCGGATCGCCGGATTCGTTGAGCAGCGACCAGGACGTGTCGGCTATCGCCTCGCCACCGGTTTCGCGCACCAGCTTCATCGTGATTTCGGCGGCGTGATGCTCGACAGTCGCTTCGGTCAGCTTGCCGGCCTCGACCCGGATGTCGGAACGGATGACCGCATTGACCGCGCCATAGGTCGAGACGACGTGGTAGATGCCGGCGTTGAGCCGCACGACGCTGTTGGGCTCGACGTCGGGAATGATCAGTGCGCGGTCGCCGTTCGCTTCGGCATGGCTCTCATAGATCGAGAAGCGGAGTTTCTTCGGCGGAATGCGTACGCCGCCGGACAGAACCGCGTCGAGCTTGAGGCCGCCGGCGTCGAGCACGAGGCTTTCACGCTTGGCGTCCTTGCCGACGGTGATGCGCTTGGTGGCGCCGGCCCGGCCGTAGGAGGCGTGAACCAGGTAGCTGCCAGGTTCGAGTTGGAAGACGGCGCTGCCACCATGCGCGGATGCCACCATCGGCAATTTGCCGTTGACGGCTTCGGGCCTGAACACACGCCAGACAATACCGCGGGTGATGTCGGCGCCCTTGTCGGTCAACTGGGCGGACAGCGTGATGGCACCGCCGCCGCTCAGCGCCAGGGATCTCTCGCCTTTCGGGGTCGCGTAACTCGAAATCCCGGGAAGTTTCAGATCGCCAACGCCGTCCGCGTCCTGCGCCACGGCAAGCGAAACCGGTGCCATGAACAGCAGGGCGGAAAGCCAGACCAGGAAAAGACGGATAGTCCCCTCAAACATGCCTTGCGTTGAAGCCCATGGCGGTGGCAATTTCAAGGCTTAAGAGTCCGACCGATACCGACTTTTCAGTCCGGCGCTTGCGCCATTGCCCGAGCCGCCGAATTCCCGATGGTGCGCTTCAGCTCAAAACAGAGTGTTTTAGGAGACTTGCGCCCATGGCGTCGCCAATCATCGACTTACTGCTGACCCGAAACTCAGCACCGATCCCCGATTTAAAGGAGCCGGCGCCGAGCGATGCCGAGATAGCGACGATAATCGCTGCCGCCGTGCGGGTGCCCGACCACGGCCGGCTCGAACCCTGGCGCTTCATCCTGTATCGCGGCGACGCCCGCATCGCGATCGGCAGACAACTGGCAGCGCTTGCCGAGCAGCGGGAGGGACCATTGCCGGAAGGCCGCCGAAACCAGGAACTGGCGCGATTCTCGCGTGCGCCGCTGGTGATCGGCGTCGTCTCCGTGCCGAAGGACAATCCGAAAATCCCGCAATGGGAGATGTTCCTGTCGGGCGGGATGGCGGCGATGAACCTGATGCTAGCAGCCAACGCGCTGGGCTATGGCACCAACATGATCAGCAACTGGTATTCCGACGTGCCGGAGGGCAGGGCGATACTAGGTCTGGCGCCGCAGGAGCGTGTCGTCGGCTTTGTCCATATCGGCTCCTATCAAGGCCCTGCGCCGGAGCGGCCGCGGCCCGATCCGGCAAAGCTCTATGCCGACTATGCCGGGCCCTGGGCCGGCTAAGTGTTTTACGAGCCGCCAAAGGGGCACGGACTGCCGCACGATCCGTCGAAGGCAATCGTGGCACCGCGCCCGATCGGTTGGATCTCGACCCTGAACGGGGCAGGCGAGATCAACCTCGCGCCCTATTCCTTCTTCAACGCCATTTCGACACGGCCCTTCATCGTCTGGTTCTCCTCCGAGGGCGAGAAGGACAGCGCTTCCTTTGCGCAGGAAACCGGCGAATTCGTCGCCAATCTTGTTAGCCGCGATCTTGCGGAGAAGATGAACCGCACGGCTGTCAACGCACCGCGCGGCGTCAGCGAGTTCCTCTATGCCGACCTTGCGATGGCGCCGTCGCGACTTGTCGCGCCGCCACGAGTAGCGGCAGCACCGGCGGCGCTCGAATGCCGGGTGACGGAAGTCTTCCGGCCAAAAGCCCTGGACGGAGTGCCGACCGACGCCATCGTCGTGGCCGGCGAGGTGATCGGCGTGTATATCGACGATGCCTACCTGAAGGACGGCCTGTTCGACATCAGCAAGGCCGGCAATGTCGCCCGGCTTGGCTACATGGATTATGCAAGCATCAGCGAGGTGTTTTCGATGCGCCGGCCGCGCTGGGAAAGAGACTGAACACCCAGGCCCTGCCAGTCCTTGAGCAGTACCGGCACTCGTCCGCCGGGCTGGCGGTCATGACGGCGCGCAGGTAGCCAGGCTCGCCATACGGATGCTGTGGTCGAGGACCCCGATCATGCCATCGACAGCGATCGGTGGATTGCATAGGCGCGAACACGCGAAAGCGATTCCCCTGTATCCAAACACACGCTAAGAGAGCGCTTCGGCGATGCGTTGGGGTTGGCGCATCGGGCTTGGAGATATTGCGGGGGCACCGTCGGCATGAAGAAACGAGACTCGCTGGGAACCCGGCTCCGCTACGGATTCGACAAGAGCATGGCCGCCGGTCCGATCGCCCTGATCGGCTGGCTCGCTATCCTTTCCCTGTTGATCATCATCGCTGCCGCGGGTTTCCTTGCGGCGACCCGCATCGCTCCGGAAGGCGGCGAGCCGCTGAACTTTTTCGAAGCGTTCTGGGAATCGCTGATGCGCACGCTCGATTCCGGCACGATGGGCGGTGACACTGGCTGGCCCTTCCGTCTCGTCATGCTGTTTGTCACGCTTACCGGCATCTTCGTCGTGTCGGCTCTCATCGGCGTGCTCAGCGCTGGCGTCGACAGCAAGCTCGATGAATTGCGCAAGGGCCGTTCGCGAGTGCTGGAGACTGATCACACCATCATTCTCAATTGGTCACCGTCGATCTTCGACGTCATCTCCGAACTCGTCGTTGCCAATGCTAGCCGCCGCCGTCCGCGGATCGTCGTCATGGCCAATATGGATAAGGTCGAGATGGAGGATGAGATCGCAGTCAAGGTGGGTAAACTGGGCAATACGCGCATCATCTGCCGCAGCGGCGACCCGACCGATCTCTACGACCTGGCCATCGTCAACCCGCAGACCTCGCGGTCGGTCATCGTGCTGTCGCCCGATGGCGACGACCCGGATTCCCAGGTCATCAAGACGGTGCTGGCGCTGGTCAACGACCCGATCCGGCGTACCGCCCCGTACAACATCGCCGCCGAGATCCGCGATGGCAAGAACGCCGAGGTCGCCCGCGTCGTCGGCGGAGCCGAGGTGCAACTCGTGCTGGCCGACCAGCTGATCTCGCGCATTGTCGTGCATTCGAGCCGGCAGTCGGGTCTCAGCAGCGTCTATTCGGAGCTGCTCGATTTCGACGGCTGCGAAATCTACACGACCGAGCAGCCGGAGCTCGCCGGCAAGACCTTCGGCGAGGCGATGATGGCGTATGAGCACTGCGCGCTGATCGGCCTCTGCGACCACGATGGGCAGGTCGATCTGAACCCGCCATCGAACTTGGTGATCGGCAAAGGCATTCGCGCCATTATCATCGCGGAGGACGATGCCGCGATAAAACTTGGAAGCGCCAGGATCGAGATCGACACGGCGGCGATCCTCAGTCCGCGGCCCGTCGAGATGAAGCCGGAACGCATGCTGGTCCTCGGCTGGAACCGGCGCGGTCCGATCATCACCTATGAATTGTCGCGCTACGTCGCGCCTGGTTCGAGCCTGACCATCGCCGCCGATACGCCCGGCCTGGAGCAGGAAGTTGACCAGCTGCCGGTCGCCGGCGACAATCTGTCGGTTTACTGCCGCGTCATCGACACTTCGAGCAGCACCGCGCTGGCAGCCTTGGACGTGCCTTCCTACGACCACGTGCTCGTGCTCGGCTACAGCGAAACCATGGCAGCGCAGCCTGCCGATACCCGCACGCTGGTGACGCTGCTGCATCTGCGCAAGATCGCGGATGATGCTGGCCTGCATATCAACATCGTCAGCGAGATGATCGACGTGCGCAACCGAGAGCTTGCGGCAGTGACCAAGGCCGACGATTTCGTCGTCAGCAACAGGCTGGTGAGTCTGATGCTGGCACAGGCGTCCGAGAACCAGTATCTCGCCGCGATCTTCGACGACCTGCTCGACGAGAAGGGCTCCGAAATCTACATGCGTCCGGTCACCGACTATATCGCCATCGAGCGGCCGGTGACCTTCTGGACGATCGCGGAATCGGCGCGGTTACGCGGCGAGATCGCGATAGGTTACCGGCGCATCCGTGCAGCGGAGGCCGACGACCGGGGGCTGGGCGGCGTCACCGTCAACCCACTGAAATCGGAAGCGCTGGCTTATGTGCCGGAGGACCGGATCATCGTGCTGGCGCGGGACTGAGACTAGGCGGAAATGCCCGCCGCCCTTGCGCGCGCCAGAAGCCGCTCGGCCAGCCGCAAATGAGGGCGGTCTACCATCTTGCCGCCGATGCCGACGACGCCCGGATTTCCCGCCGCCTGGAACGCCGCGACGATCGCCGCCGACTGTTTCACCGCCTCGACCGATGGCGTGAAGGCGGCGTTGATGACCGGTACCTGATCGGGGTGGATCGCCATCTTGCCGGTGAAGCCGTCCCGCTCCGCCTCGGCGCATTCCGCGGCGAAGGCTTCCATGTCGCGAAAATTCGGAAACACGGTGTCGATCGCCGCGACTTCCGCGGCTCCGGCCGCAAGGATGGTCATGGCGCGGGCGAGGCGGAACACGTCGGTGTAGCGGCCGTGCTCGTCGCGGGCGGCGCGCGCACCGATCTCAGCCGACAGATCTTCCGCGCCCCAGGTGAGGCCGGCAAGCCGTGTGCTTGTCCCGGCATAAGTCGCCGCCGCCAGCACGCCCGCCGGCGTTTCGGTGATGATCGGCAGGATTTTCGTCACGCCGTCGGCCAGGCCGTTTTCGGCCTCGCGAACCCTGAGCTTTGCCGCAAGCTGCTGGACATCCTGGCCGCTGTTCGACTTGGGCAGCATGATGCCCTCGGGCCTTGCCGGGACCAAAGCCGTCAGATCGTCATCCGTCAGCCCGGTCGACAGATCATTGACCCTGACGTAGATCGCCGAACTCGTTTGCGTCCTGCGTTCCACGATGAAGCGCGCCGCGATCTCGCGGGCGCGCAATTTGTTTTGCGGCGCCACGGAATCTTCGAGATCGACGATGACCACGTCGGCCCCGGTGGCAAAACCCTTCTCTAGCTTCCTTTCGGAATCGCCAGGGACGAACAACAGCGAGCGCATCCGTCAGGCCGCCTTCTTCAGCATCATGGCTTGCCTCGTGCATTTGGCGACGAGGTCGCCATGCTGGTTGTAGGCACGGTGCTCGAACTCGACGATGCCGCGATCGGGCTTCGACTTGGATTCGCGGACTGAAATGACTGTCGTTTCGACGCGGATAGTGTCGCCATGGAAGACCGGATGCGGGAACACCGTTTCCTTCATGCCGAGATTGGCCACAGTCGTGCCGACCGTGATGTCGTTGACCGAGATGCCGATCATCAGCCCGAGCGTGAACAACGAGTTGACCAGCGGCTTGCCCCATTCGCTCTTGGCGGCGAAATCGAAATCGATATGCAGCGGCTGCGGATTTAGCGTCATCACCGAAAACAGCATGTTGTCGCTCTCGGTGACGGTCTTGCGCAGCATGTGCTGGAAGACACGGCCGGCGACGAACTCCTGGAGATAAAGCCCGGCCATTTTCGTTCTCCTTAGCTGCTTGCGGGTTGATAGGCGCTGCGAACCCGGCTCGCAAGCCAGTTAATAAACATGGTGAACCGTTCGTAAACCATTTCTGCGTACCGTCTTCAACGGGGTCAGAAAGCTTCTGGCAAGGGGCGTTAGCAGGCGGGCATGGTTGTTGTTTCGCATTTCCTGAAATGGATATACACGGCCAGGGTATCGGAGCGAGCCGCCGCGGCAAGCGCGCTGGCCCGAGCCTATGTCGATGCCGACATGCCGTTCGAGGACCGCTGCGCGGCGGAAGCGGCGCTGACGCTGCTGCTCGACGATGCCTCGTCGAAGGTGCGGTTGGCGATGGCCGAAGCGCTCTCCATGAGCCACCACGCACCGCCGCAGATCATCAGCGTGCTGGCCTCCGACCAGCCGGAAGTCGCCGGCATGGTGCTGGCGCGTTCGCCGCTGCTCACCGACGCCGACCTGATCAACCGCGTGGCGGCGAGCCAGAAGGCAACGCAGAAGCTGATCGCCGACCGGCCGCTCGTCTCGATGGCGTTGTCGGCGGCCATTGCCGAAGTCGGCGAGGCGGAAGCCTGCGCGGTGTTGCTGGCCAATAGCGGCGCCGATATCGCCTCGCTGAGCTTCCGCCGCATGGCCGAACGCCACGGGCATCTGCCGCCGGTCCGCGAGGCGCTGATATCGGACGCCCGCCTGCCGGCCGACTGCCGGCACATGCTTCTCGTCAAACTCGGCGAGACGCTCAAGACCTCACCACTGGTCATGGCCTTGATGGGGGCCGCACGCGCCGACCGCCTCATGCGGGACGCCTGCGTCAAAGCTTCGGTGACGCTGATCGAGAGCACGCGCCGGGAAGAGCATGCCGCGCTCATCGAGCATCTCAGGCTGCGCGGCGATCTCACCGCGAGCTTCCTCATCCGCACCATCGCGCATGGCAAGGTCGATTTCTTCGGCTCGGCGCTGGTCGCGCTCAGCCAGCAGTCCGGGCAGCGGGTGAGAACGCTGCTGGCCGGCGGGCACGACGTGGCTTTGCAGGCGCTGTTTCGCAGCGCCGGCTTGGCCGCCGCCACGCACGCCATCATCCTGCGCGCGCTGAAGATCTGGCGTGAGGTCGCCAACGGCAAGCGCGTCGCAGGCGTCCAGGAAGTCAGCTGGCTGATGCTCAAGGATCTGGGCGGGCAGTCCGCGGAAGGCGATCTCGCCGCCCTGGTCAAGTCGATCCATCTCGATGCGCTGCGCGAGAATGCTCGAGATCATGCGCTGGCGATCGCCGCTGCTTAGCCTTTATACCTCGCAAAGAAATCGGGGAAATCTTCCATCGCCGCGGCAATGATGCGCAGCGATGCGGCCGTTTGCAGTAATTCGGCCGTGCCGTTGCGCTCAGCAATGCCTGCCGCATACTGCCGGGCGACGGCGATGGTCGACGTCTGCGGATAACCGGGGGCGTGGAAGAGCAGTTCGCGCGCCAGTCCTCTCAGAAAGTTGGTGATCGAAAGTGCGGTCTGGGATGGAATCGCGTGGTCCTGGCTTGCGCCGCGAAGCCTCAGGATTTCCAGGCCGACCGTGGCGGCGGCGACGGCGCCACCCAGAACCGCATCGCCCTTTCTGCCGGAATTCTGCACCAGCGGCATCAGCTGGTTGATCCGGTCATAGGCGAGGCTCTCGAAGGCGGAACGCCTGGGCACGCGCTCATGCAGGCAAAGCCGCGCCAGATCCTGGCGCATGGCGCGCACGATGCGGCTGGCGGCGCGCAATGGGTCGGCGGGCAGCACGACGATGAAGACGGCGATCGCGAGCAGGATGCCGACCAGGATCGACGCCGAGCCGGCAAGAAACGGGCCGGGGTCGTAGGTCATCGCCTGATGCGGACTGAGGAAGGCGAGAAAGTTGATGGCGAAGGCCGTCGCCACGCCGACAAAGCGCGGATTGGCCATGGCCAATGCCGCCGGCACCAGGATCGGCACCACAAACAGTGTGAACCAGCCGAAACCGGGCAGGGCGGGGAGCGCGATCTGGCCGACCAGGAAGGCAAAGGGGAACGCCAGCAGCGTTCCCTTGAAGAAGCCCCAGGACACCTGCACCGGGTCGGGGCGAGCGGCAAACAGGCTCGACACGACGGCGACGAGGATGACGGTGCCGGCCGCTTCCGACCATTTCGTCGTCAGCCAGAAGGCGGCGACCAGCAACGTGGCCAGGGCGGCGCGCACGGCGTTGCGGAATGCCCCGGGGTAGTCGCGGTGCACCACCAGCGCCGGCTGCCGGCTGTCGCGGGTCGGGCGTGTGACAGGCGCGCGCAAGGCATCGAGGCCGCGCAACACCTGTTTTAGCGCTTCGGCGAAATCGGCGGCGATGATGAGGCGAGTGATGGTGCCGACCCTGTCGTCACCCTGGTCGGCCGAGGCATCGGGCATTTGCCGGGCCTTGCCGGCAATCGCGTCGAGCCGTGCTATCCACGGCGACGTATCGTTCAATGCGCCGGGCTTGGTTGCCAGTTCGCCGACGAGGGCCTGCAACTCCGAACGCACCGGAATGAGTGCCGCGTTTTTCGGCGCGGCGTGCGCATGCAGCGCGCGTGCCGCCGATAGCGCCGAAAGCAGTTGCCCGATGGTGCGGCGTACCGGATGCGCGCGCGGCGCGAAGCTTGGCGCCTCGAGCCTGGCATAGGCGCGCATTTCGCCAAGCGTCTGGGTGTCGGCGACGAGCTTTCGATGCAGGCCGGAGAGCGTTGCCGGGTCACCGCCGGAGAACGCCCCGCCGGCATAGGTGGCGAGATCGAGAATGCAGCGTTTCAGCCGCGAGATGATGGCGTCGCTGGCCAGTTTGGGCAGGATGAGCCGGCTGGTCAGGCCGGCGCAGACGATACCGAGCACGATCTCGGCGCAGCGCGCGACCGCGAGGTCGACAACGACATGCGGTTGTCCGAAGGCGGGCAGACCGATGATCATCGCGGTGTAGCCGGCAAGGGCGGCGCCGTAGGCTTCGGGATTGCGCAGCAGCGAAGAGACGAGGGTGCAGATGCCGATCCAGACGGCAAGCGCCGTCACCAGCACCCAGGGATTGGCGCCGAAGACCGTGGTGATGCCGATCGCCGCGATGCCGCCGGCAAGCGTGCCGAGCAACCGGTAGAACCCCTTCGCCAGCACCATGCCGGCAACCGGCTGGGCAACGATGAACACCGTCATCATCGCCCATTGCGGATGATCGAGCTTCAGCGCATAGGCGGCCAGAAGCGCGATCAGGCCGGCCGAAACGGTGCGCAGGGCAAAAATCCAGTCCGAGCGCGTCGGCTGCGTCAACCCACTGAGCCTCGTCTCGAAATAGGTTTTCAGCCGTGCCCAGGTCACATGCTGGTCTCCGCATCAGAAGCGCAGGCTAGACCGGCTGGCGGCTAGATATCCAGCACTTCCGTCGCGGCGAACTCGGCGCGTTCCTGGATAAAGCGAAAGCGCGCCTCCGGCTTGGTGCCCATCAGCGCGTCGACCGCATCCTTGGTCGCGGCCTCGGCATCGATCACATCGACCCTGAGCAGCGTGCGCTTTCTCGGGTCCATGGTGGTTTCCTTGAGCTGCGAGGCCATCATCTCGCCGAGGCCCTTGAAGCGACCTAGCTCGACCTTGCCGCGGCCGGTGAATTCGGTGCGCAGAAGCTCGTCCTTATGGGCGTCGTCGCGGGCGTAGGCGACCTTGCCGCCTTGGCGGATCGAGTAAAGCGGCGGCACCGCGAGATAGAGATGGCCGCCGCGCACCAGCGCCGGCATCTCCTGATAGAAAAAGGTGATCAGCAGCGAGGCGATGTGGGCGCCGTCAACGTCGGCGTCGGTCATGATGATGACCCGGTCGTAACGCAAATCCTCGTCGCGATATTTTGAGCGCGTGCCGCAGCCCAGCGCCTGGGTCAGGTCCGATATCTGCTGGTTGGCGGCCAGTTTGTCGTTGCCGGCACTGGCAACGTTGAGGATCTTGCCGCGCAAGGGCAACACTGCCTGGCTGGCGCGGTCGCGCGCCTGCTTGGCCGAGCCGCCGGCCGAGTCGCCTTCGACGATGAAGAGCTCGGCGCCGGCGGCGGCATTTTGCGTGCAGTCGGCGAGCTTGCCGGGCAGGCGCAGCTTGCGCACCGCGCTCTTGCGCGACACTTCCTTTTCCTGGCGGCGGCGGACGCGTTCGTCGGCACGCGCGATCACCCATTCCAGCAGTTTCGAGGCCTCTTGCGGATTGTCGGCCAACCAATGATCGAACGGATCGCGGATCGCGGTTTCGACGATGCGGATCGCCTCGATCGTCGCCAGCCTGTCCTTGGTCTGGCCGACGAATTCCGGCTCGCGGATAAACACCGACAGCATGCCGGCAGCCGAGATCATGACGTCTTCGGAGGTAACGATCGAGGCGCGCTTGTTGCCGACGAGGTCGGCATAGGCGCGCAGCCCCCGCGTCAGCACGTTGCGGAAGCCGGCCTCGTGGGTGCCGCCTTCGCCCGTTGGAATGGTGTTGCAGTAGGAGTTGATGAAGCCGTCGCCGCCGAACCAGGTCACTGCCCATTCGAGCGAGCCATGGCCGCCTTGCCTGTCGCTTTTTCCGGCGAAGATTTCCCGCGTCACCTGGAATTCGTCGCCGAGCGAGGCCTTGAGATAGTCCTTCAGGCCGCCGGGAAAATGGAACTCCGCCTTAGCCGGTGTCTGATCCTTTTCCTTGATCAGGGAGGGATCGCAGGTCCAGCGGATCTCGACGCCGCCGAACAGATAGGCCTTCGAACGCGTCATGCGGTAGAGGCGCGCCGGCTCGAAGGCCGCGCCCTTGCCGAAAATCTGCTCGTCGGGGTGGAAGCGGGTCTTGGTGCCGCGGCGATTATGGACCTCGCCGAGGTGCTCCAGACCGCTCACCGGGATACCGCGCGAAAAACGCTGGCGGTATAGCTGACGACCACGCGCGACTTCGACCTCGAGATGGTCGGACAACGCGTTGACGACGGAGACGCCGACGCCGTGCAGGCCGCCCGATGTCTCATAGACCTTCGAGTCGAACTTGCCGCCCGAATGCAGTGTCGTCATGATCACTTCGAGGGCCGGCTTCTTGAATTTCGGATGCGGATCGACCGGAATGCCGCGGCCATTGTCGGTGACGGTCAGAAAGCCGTCGGCCGAAAGCTCGACATCGATGAAGGTGGCATGGCCGGCAACCGCCTCGTCCATCGAATTGTCGATGACCTCGGCGAAGAGATGGTGCATCGCCTTGTCGTCGGTGCCGCCAATATACATGCCTGGCCGGCGACGCACCGGCTCGAGGCCTTCGAGCACCTCGATGTCGGCGGCGCTGTAGCCTTCACTGCCATCCCTGATCGCGGCAGGACGCTTCGTGGCTTGCACGAGCGGATCCGCCGGGCGCGCCGGCGTGCGAGCCGGCTGCTTCTCCAGACTGCCGAAAAGATCGTTGTTGTCGTCCATGCCTGCCATAGGGTCCGGTGCTGCGAATCACTCGCCGATACTGCCACGCTTTTCGGCGCCAGGCGACGGAGGTTCCTGTTACGTTCGGGGATTTACCTCCTCTTATCCTAAAACCATTCGATAACCAAGCGGGCTGAAATAGGTCTGACACCGCCGCGCGGGATTCCTGATTCTTTAACAATGCCGCCCAATGTGAACCCAACATAACAAGAAACGATGGGCATCAGGGGTTTCGGCGTGAGGGGCAAGGCCATTACGATGATCGGCATCGCCGCCGTTTTCGGCGCGATCTCGATCTTTGCCGCGGATTTCTGGGTCAAGAGCCAGGCCAAGGCCGATGCCCAGGAGAAAACCGCGTCGATCGCCGCTCCGGCCGCGCCCACGATCGAGTTCAAGACCATCGTGGTCGCGAATGCGCCATTGCGCTACGGGATGGAACTCGAGCGCGCCAAGCTCAACGAAATCCCCTGGCCGCAGGATTCCCTGCCGCAGGGCGCCTTTGCCACCATCGACGGATTGCTCGGGGAGGGCGGCCGCGTGGTGCTGTCGCCGATCGAGGTCAACGAACCGGTGCTGCTCACCAAATTGTCGGGGCTGAACGGCCGCGCGACGCTCTCCAACATGCTGACGCCCGGCATGCGGGCGGTGACCATCCGCACCGACGAGATCGCCGGTGTCGGCGGCTTCGTCACGCCGGGCGACCGTGTCGATGTCGTGCTGACGCGCGATGCCGGCGAAATCCAGGAAGTGGCCAAGAACGCGCAAGGGGCGGCCGGTTCGACGATAACCTCCGAGATCGTGGTCGCCGACGCCAAGGTGCTCAGCGTCGGGCAGGGCGCCGACGAGCGCCAGACGACGCCCCAGGTCGCCAACTCCGTGACGCTCGAGGTGACGACCGAAGGTGCGCAGAAAGTTGCGCTTGCCCGCACCGTCGGCACGCTGTCGCTGTCGCTTCGTTCCGCCAGCGAAGGCGGCGAGGGCAGGGACGGCGTCACCACCATCTCTTCCTTCGGCGGATCGGTGGCCGCCAAGGCCCAGGCAGCGGCCGGCTCGCTGTTCGAGGCGATGACCAAGGAGCCGGAGAAACCGAAATTCAAGACGGTCATCGTGACGCGTGGCACGAAGGCCGAGGAATATCAGGTTCCTGCGCGGGACCAGAAATAGGAATATCAGGTTCCTGAGTGGACCAGAGCAGGACCGGTGGGGACCGGACGGGACGGGAACAATGTTCAGGCAACATCAATATCGAATGGCAAGCCGGCCGCGTTTCGTGCGTGCCCTGGCGATGGCGGTGACGATGGCGGCGGCCGGCATCTTCGCCGGCCCGGCCAAGGCGGACAATGACGTCGTCCATGTCTCGTCGACCAGGAATGCGTCGATCAAGGTCGCCAAGGGCAAGCCCAAGACCATCATGACCAGTGCGGCCTTCTACCAGATCGTCATCGGCGATCCGGAGATCGCCAACGTCAATCCGCTGACAGACAAATCCTTTTATGTGCTCGGCAACAATCTCGGCACCACCGGCATCGCGCTATTCGACGAGAACAAGCAGCTCGTCGGCACCGTCGACATCGAGGTGACGCTCGACACCGACCAACTGGCGAACACCATCCGCGCCAGCGTGCCGGACGCCAGGATCAAGGTCGGCTCGGCCAATGGCCGCATCGTGTTGTCGGGCGAGGCGGATGACGCGGTCGCCGCCGAAAAGGCAAACAAGATCGCGACGCGCTTTTCCGGCACCGAGGAAGTGATCAACTCGGTCAACATCTCGTCGTCGCAGCAAGTCCAGCTCAACGTCCGCTTCGTCGAGATCAACCGCCAGGCGAGCCAGGACCTTGGCGCCAAATACGCCGCCAATTTCGCCTATGGCATCGGTGGGCGCAATGTTGCGTTGCCCGCGGGGTCAATAACGGCGGCAGGGACAGGCGAGATCATCGGCAAACTTTTGTCGAATGGCGTCTCGATCGACATCGCCATCAAGGCGCTGGAAGAGCGCGGCCTTGCCCGTCGGCTCGCTGAGCCGAACCTGATCGCTCGTTCCGGCGAGACGGCAAGCTTTCTGGCCGGCGGCGAATTCCCGATCCCCGTTTCCGAGGAGAACGGCAAGATCTCGGTCAGCTACAAGAAATACGGCGTCAGCCTGGATTTCACGCCGACCGTGCTCAAGGACGGGCTGGTCAGCCTCGACATCGCGCCGGAAGTTTCCTCGATCGACGCGTCGGCCTCCTACAACATCGGTACCATCTCGGTGCCCGGCTTCATCGTGCGCCGCGCCAGGACCTCGGTCGACCTGAAGAACGGCCAAAGCTTCATGATCGCCGGTTTGCTGCAATCGCAAAATGACATCACCACGTCCCGCATTCCCGGCCTCGGCAAGATGCCGGTGCTTGGATCGCTGTTCTCGTCGAAATCCTATCAGCGGCGCGAGACCGATCTGGTGATCATCGTCACACCCTATCTGGTCAAGCCGGTCGATCCGTCGAAGAAGCTCGCGGAGCCGACAGACGGCACCCAGCCGGCCAGCAATGTCGACTACTTCCTCAACAACACCGAGGAAGTGAAGGGCTCCGATGCCGGCCGCACAGTCGCGCTGGCCGATGGCCGTGTCACGCAACCCGCGGCGGCCACCACGGCCGGTCATTTCCTCGACCTGCCGAAGGACTGAAGTCATGCGTATGGTCTTGAGATCGAGCATCGCCCTGCTCTTTGCCGGCTTCGCCGCCGGCTGCACCAGCGATGACTATGTGCGCAGCGAAGGGATGACGTCCGGCGCTGGTGACGCGCAGGCCGCCAACACCGTCATGCAGATGGTCGACCCCTGGAAATACGGCGTCCAGAACACGCGGCTGCTTGTGCCCGCGCAGCGGGGCAACGCCGCTGCCGTCACGCCCGACCAGGCGGCTGCCGCGAAGGCATCGCAGTCCTCCACAAGCGACTGATTTAACGGACAATCCAACAGGCGACGATCGACAGGCAGGCAGAATGGCAAACGGCATCAAGACCAAGAAGATCCTGCTCGTATCGACCGACGGGGCTTTCGTGCAGGACACGCGGACCGCATTCGCCGCCTCCGAGGTTATCCAGCTGTCGACGGTGGACAAGAATCTCACCGAATTGCGCGGTGAGATCCAGGAGACCGACTTCGGTGCCATTATCGTCGACATGGATGCGGCAAGGCTGGACGAGATCGACGCCCTGCAGCGCGTCATGCGCCGGCTAGAGGGCAAGGCCCCGGTCGTGGTCGTCACCCAAGAGTTCAACGCCGCCGCGGCGCGCATCCTGGTGCAGCTCAAGGTCGCGGATTTCCTGGTCAAGCCCATCACCACCGCCGACCTCGTGCGCTCGGTGGTACGGGCACTGCAGGGGCCCGGGCGGGAGGAAAACACCGAATCGCAGATCTACACCTTCATGCCGGCCGCGGGCGGCGTAGGCACCACGACGCTGGCCTTGCAGACGGCGTTCCAACTGCATCATTCGGTAACGCGCGGCGCCTCAACTTGCGTCGTCGACCTCAACTTCCAGCAGGGGGCCTGCGCCGAATATCTCGATCTGGAACCACGCTTCGACATCACCGAGATCGAAAACCAGCCCGAACGCCTGGACCGGCAACTGCTCGACGTCATGTTGTCGAAGCACGCCAGCGGACTTTGTGTTCTGGCGGCGCCGACGCAACCGGCGGAAATGCGTTCGTTCAAGACCGATGTCGTGGTGCGCATGCTGGATCTCGTCTCGGCCTATTTCGACAATGTCGTCATCGACATGCCGCGCACCTGGTTTCCCTGGACGGAGACGGTGCTGCTCGGCTCCAACAAGCTCTATATCGTCGCCGAAATGACGGTGCCGTGCCTGCGCCACACGCAACGGCTGATCCAGGCGGTCTACGAGACCGCGGGCAAGGAAGTGAAGCCGAACGTCATCGTCAACCGTTTCGAACAGAAGATGTTCGACAACGGCATCAAGCAGGCGGACGTCCAGGAGATACTCGGCGAGCATTTCGTCGGCGGCATTGCCAACAATTACCGGCTGGTGCGCGAGGCGGTCGATCGCGGCGTGCCCCTGCACGAGATCGATCCGAACGCCAATGTCGTCAATGACCTGAAGAAGATCATCCTTCCGGAAGAGGCGGTCTCGATCGGCGGCAAGTCGAGGTCGCTGTTCAGCATCGGCAAAGGCCTGCTGAAGAGGAAGGCCGGATGACCAGCCGTTTCTCCACGCTTCAGAACCGCGACGCCCGTCCGCAGCGCCCGGCGGAATCGACGCCGGTCGCGCATCATGCGGTCGTCATCCCGAGCAACAGAAAAACGTCGCCGGCTAGGCCTGAGGCAGCACCGGCGAAGAACGCCAACAAGGTGCTCGACGCGCGGGTGCGCATTCACCGGTTGCTGCTCGAGGAGATCAACCTTGTTGCGCTGGAGCGCTTGCCCAAGGACGAGATGCGCCGGCAGGTGCATGATTTCGTGTCGGAAAAAACCCGCCAGGAACGAATGGCAATCAACACCGCCGAACTCGATGCGCTGGTCGACGACATCGTGGACGAGATGGTCGGCCTCGGTCCGCTCGAGCCGCTGCTCAAGGATCCCGAGATCAACGACATCCTGATCAACGGCCATCAGAACTGCTTCATCGAAAAGAAAGGCAAGCTCCAGCAGGTCCATATTCCGTTCAAGGATGAGGCGCATCTGCTTAGAATCATAAACAAAATCGTCGCGGCGGTCGGCCGCCGCGTCGACGAATCGCAGCCCATGGTCGATGCCCGCATGCTGGACGGCTCGCGTTTCAACGCCGCCATCCGTCCGGTCGGCGTCGACGGGCCGCTGGTGTCGATCCGCAAATTCTCAAAGAACAAGCTCGGCCTGCACAAGCTAGTCGAATTCGGCGCCATCACCCAGAATATGGCCGAAGTGCTGGCCGCGGCGGTTCATGCCCGCAAGACGACGATTATTTCCGGCGGTACCGGCACCGGCAAGACGACGATGCTCAACGCGCTGTCGGCGTTCATTCCGGAAGACGAGCGGCTGATCACAATCGAGGATGCGGCGGAACTCCAATTGCAGCAGCCGCATGTCGCGCGCATGGAAACGCGCCCCGCCAACATCGAAGGCCATGGCGAGCTGAAGCAGCGCGACCTCGTCAAGAACGCGCTGCGCATGCGCCCCGACCGCGTCATTCTCGGCGAGTGCCGCGGCGAGGAAGCATTCGACATGCTGCAGGCGATGAACACCGGCCATGAAGGCTCGATGGCGACGATCCACGCCAACACGCCGCGCGATGCCATTTCGCGCCTCGAACAGATGCTGGGCATGACCGGCATGCCGATGACGGTGCAGTCGATCCGCAGCCAGATCGCCAGCGCCATCGATATCATCGTTCAATTGACCCGGCTTTCCGACGGCAAGCGCAAGGTGACGAGCGTCGCCGAGGTGACCGGCATGGAAGGCGACGTCATCCAGATGCAGGAGATATTTCGCTTCGTGCGCACCGGCATGGATGCCGATGGCGGAATTCTTGGGTATTTCGAGGCGACCGGCATTCGGCCACGCTTCCTGGAGGACCTGCGCGCCATTGGCATCGAGTTTCCCGGACGCTATTTCGAACCCGGCCGGCCGCAGGAGTAGCCAAGGTGTTGGACGGGTTCAGCGCGATCTATGTGGTTTATGCCGGGGCCGCGCTGACCGGCATCATGGTCGCCGAGGCCTGCTATCTTCTCTATGCCGGCCGCAGCGACAAGCGTACCGCCATCAACCGGCGCATGAAACTGCAGGAAAACAAGATCAGCCAGGAGCAGGTGCTGATCCAGCTGCGCAAGGAACGCGGCCTCGACGCGGGTACCTCGCTGTTCTCGCCGGACCGGTTTCGCGCCCTGCGCACGCAATCGGGCATGATCATGCCGTTGTCGAAGTTCCTGATGATCACCTCGGGTGTGGCGATGGGCGTGGCCTTGCTCGCCATCTCGTATGGTTCGTCCCTGCTCATGGGACTTGTGCTTTTTGTCGTGCTGGTGCCGGTGCTGCCTGTCGTGGCGATGCGCTTCAAGCGCAAGCGCCGGCTGAAGCGGTTCGGCATGCAATTGCCGGAAGCGCTCGAACTGATTACGCGCGGCCTGAAGGCCGGCCATCCGGTGCCGGTGGCCATCGCCATGGTGTCGCGCGAGATGCCCGATCCGATCGGCACCGAATTCGGCGTCATCGCCGATGAGGTGACGTATGGTTCCGATCTGGTCACGGCATTGAATTCGCTGTCCGACAGGGTCGGCCATGAGGATCTGCCCCTGTTCATAACCGCCGTCTCGATCCAGTCCAGTTCAGGCGGCAATCTGCGCGAAATCCTGGACGGCCTGGCGTTGACGATCCGCGAGCGCGGCAAGCTGCGCCGCAAGGTGCGCGCCATTTCGACCGAAGGCCGCATGTCGGCCTACATCCTGACGGCGATACCGGCGCTGCTGTTTGCCGCCATCATGGCGCTGATGCCGGCCTTCTACCGCGATGTCTGGGATGAACCGAAGACCTGGTACCTGATTGGCGGATCGATCGCCTGGCTGATGCTTGGCAATCTGATGATGTTCAAGATGTCGAATTTCCGGTTCTGACATGCGGGCCCTGGTCGAATTTCTCGCCTCGCTCGCACCCACCTCATTGGTGCCTGTGGCCGTGCTGATGCTTGTCGCGGGCGCCTTCGCGGTTGTCTGGCCGATGGTGGTTGCGAAGGGCGACCGCAACGACGTCAAGCGCCGGCTCAAGGTCGACGCGCCCGTGGCCGCGAAGCCCGAGCCGGTGCAGAAGAAGAATTCAAACGTCGTGCGCGAGAAGGCCGTGAAGCGGGCGCAGGAGTTCTACGCCAAGAGCGACCCGGAAAATGTCGCCCGGTTGCGCATGAAGCTGATCCAGGCGGGTTACATGGAGCCGCGCGCGGTCGGCATGTTCTTCCTGATACGTTTCGCGGCGCTCGTCGGCGCCGCGACCGGCGCCTTTGTCGTCAATCATTGGATGGCCAGCGCCGACGCGACGATGACCAGCCGCTGGGCATTCGTCACCCTTTCAGGCGTGGCCGGCTACTTCCTGCCCGGTCTGGTCCTGACGCAGAAGGTGCGCGAGAAGATGCGCGAATACCGCAACGGCTTTCCCGATTTCATGGACCTGATGATCGTCTGCTCGGATGCCGGCATGAGCATGGAGGCCGGCATCGAACGGGTCTCGAAGGAACTCGCCAAGACCTATCCGGCGCTCAGCCAAAACCTGCAACTGGTGTCGCTGGAACTGAGGGCGGGGCGCAGCCTCGACGATGCGCTGAAGGCGCTGGCCGAGCGCCTGAGCCTGGACGAGGTTCGCTCGTTCGCAACGCTGTTGCAGCAGTCGAAGGAGCTTGGCACCAGCCTGTCGGGTGCGCTGCGGGTCTTTTCCGATGAAATGCGTCACAAGCGCATGTCGCTGGCCGAGGAGAAGGCACACGCCTTGCCGGCCAAGATGTCGGTGCCGGTCACCGTCTGCATCCTGCCGGTGGTGCTGATGATCGCGATCATTCCGATCATCGTCAAACTGACGGGCGCCCATTAAGCTGCGCTGGTATTCAGGTGATGCCGGCCTGCAATGGGCAGGCTGCCTGCGTTACGACGGGAGAATCCCATGCGAATTCTGTTGCCTACCTTCCTCAGCCTCGCGTTCATCAGCCTGTCGCCCGCCCAGGCCGCTGGAAGCGATTGCGGCGATGCCGCCGCTTTGGTGCAGCAAGCCTATCCCAAGGCCCGCAAGAACGCCGACGGCGCCTCGTTCACGCTCGAACCCCACACCAGCATCGCCCTGACGTCTGCATATGGCGACCCGCCGGGGCTGGTCTGCAAGATCTGGCCCGCCCATGACGATCTGCTGTTGGTTGCGGTGCCGCTGATGGATAGTTCCCAACCCAGCGATTACGCGCATGCCGGCGATATCGAGCTTCTGGTCGTCGACCGGAAAAGCCGCAAGGTGCGCCAGCGCCTGCTGCAGCCCGGGCTGATGAATGATGATGCCATCGCCATCCGCAAGGTGGAACTCGATACCGGCCGGTATGCGCTGGCGCCCGATGTCTCCGCCTTCGGCCTGCGCATCGAAATGGCGAACAATTCGCTGCCTAATCCCTTCAGTGAGACCGACCTGCGGCTCTATGCCGTCGACGGCGATGCCCTGCGGATGGTGCTCGATGGCCTCGTCGTGGCCGGCAATGGCGGCGAGGGCGATACCAATTGCGCCGGCTCCTTCCATACCAGTCAGGTGAGCCTGGCGATGAGCCCGGCCAAACATGATGGCTACCACGACATCACGGTGGTCGAACGGATGGATACCGACAATCCGTTGCCCGATAACAATGGCGAGTGCCAGTCCCATCCCGGCAAGTCCATGAGCCAAACCTATCGGCTGCGCTATGACGGCAGCCGGTATACGGTTCCGGCGGGGCTCAAGGGCCTGGAACCGGAGTGACGCGGCCAGCGTATTTGCCGCAGGGGTCTTCGGGAAATAAGCTTCGCTCGAATGCCGTACGCGCGACGACACACCATGTTCCCGCGGCCATGCCGCCACTACGGTTGTCATAGCTGCGGCCCGCCCACTGGTTAATGGCTGGTGTGCTCGAAGCCCCAATTTAAGCGCGTTTCGGCACCGAAGCTTAATCGCTCGGATGTAGTGTCCTTCCTGAAGAACGACCCGGCAAATCGGGCGACGGGGCAGGGCATGCGTCACACGAGGTTCACGGCGGCGGCCGTCGCGATGGCGGTCGTCTTTATGGTCACCGGCTGCTCGACCAGCGCTGTCGATACGACCAAGACCACGGCCATTCAGCCAGCGGCCGGGGATGTCAGCGCATCCGATCTGACCGAAGGCAAGGCGCAGTTTCGCGACGCCAATTATGGCCTCGCCGAACAGCATTTCCGCAAGGCCGTCGAGTTGAAGGCCGACAACGCCGAAGCCTGGATGGGGCTCGCCGCCGCCTATGACGAACTCGGCCGCTTCGACTTTGCCGACCGCGCCTACGACCAACTGCTGAGGGTCGCCGGCCGCAAGCCGCAGATCGTCAACAATATGGGCTATTCGCAATTGTTGCGCGGCAACAAGAAGAAAGCCAGGGTGCTGCTGCTCGAAGCGAAAGCCGGCATGGCCGACGCCACCGTCGTCAACGCCAACCTGGCCCTGTTGAACAGGGGTTGAGGTCGTCCGCTGCCGGCGCCCGCCATGGTTGTTTTCGGGACAGCTGCCATCGACGCTTTGTAAACCCTATCCGCAGGTTGAGCCGAAAGATCCGCTGAAAAATGACATTCGAGGGCTGTCGCTGACCTAGAATGCAGCGCAACCGCCGACGCTGGAGCGGACGCAAATGAATTGAACCCGGCATCCCGCTCTGTCTATTTGTTCTAGCCGCATTTCTGCTACGCCACGCGCCGCCGCTTGGTTGCAAGATGCTCTAAGGGGCCCTCGCCTGATATGTTGGACTTCAGTTCGCTTCTGCTCGCGGCTGCGCTGTCGGGCACCTGCCTCAGCATCACCATGTTCGCGATCTGGCTCACCGCGCCGCGGGCAGGCTTCGTCTTGACGGTGGCATGCGGCATTCTCGTGCTCGTCGCGCATGTGATCCTGTTCTGGCGCTACACCAGGGAGCCTGATCCGCTGCTTTGCCAGATCGCGCTTGCACTGCTCAGCCTGGGGTTCCTGATCATCTGCCTGTCGACCATGCAGTATCTCGGCGTGCCGGATTACAGGCGTGTCGTCTTGCCGACGCTTGTTGCCATGCTCGTCTGCGCGACCGTGACCTTGCTGGGCTTCGATGGAGTTGGCTTCATCGTCACCTACACCACTGTGACTGCACTGTTGTCGGCGATCGGCGCCATGTTCTGGGTCAATGGCAGTCACGATCGCCGGATCCTGCTGGTGGTTTCGTTTCTGAGCGGCACCTGCGCGCTATCGTTCGCGCTTTGCGCGCTGGTCCTGCTGACCAAGGGGCAGTGGACACTCGCGACCGCGCCCGACAACTGGGCCGAACGGCTGAATTCGGTCGTGGCGGTGGCTTGCATGACCGGCCTCGGTGCATTGACGCTCTCCCTCCATCATCTGCAGGCGCAGATCGAACTGAAGGCAGAGACCATGACGGATCCATTGACCGGGCTGATGAACCGGCGCGGGTTGACGTCGCTCTATGGCGAGCGGACGTTTGGTCCGTTCATGTCTGTTGTCATGTTCGACCTCGACCATTTCAAGAGGACCAACGACATTTACGGCCATCCGGTTGGGGACCAGGTTCTGTGCCGCTTCGCCGCGGTCATCAAGAAATATGCCAGGACCGGTGTCGATGCCTTTCGCCTCGGCGGCGAGGAATTCGCAATCGTCATGTCGCGGATGACGGAAGAGCGGGCCTACGATCTCGCCAGCAAGATCGGCGTTGCGTTCGGCACTGAAATCGTTGCCACCCAGCACGGTCCGTTGCGCAGCACGGTGAGCGGCGGCATCGGCTTTGGCGCGGCCGACGGCAGCACCCTCCACGAGGTGCTGGCCGAGGCCGACGCGGCGCTCTACGCTGCCAAGCGCGCCGGGCGAAACTGCGTCGTCAGCCGCACGGGAGCGGGCAAGGCCGAGCCGGCCTTGCGTTCGGCGTAGTCCAAAAAGACTATTCTGCGGCTCCCAGATAATCCGACAGAGGCGGGCAGGAGCAGACCAGGTTGCGGTCGCCGGCGACGTTGTCGATGCGCGATACCGGCGGCCAGTACTTTGCTGATGTGTCGGCATCGCCGGCGGGATAGGCCGCTTCCAGGCGCGAATAGGGATGGATCCACTGGCCGGCCAGCGCCTCGGCGGCGGTGTGCGGTGCGTTGACCAGCGGATTGTCGGTCAAGGGCCATTCGCCCTTGGCCACTTTCGCTGCTTCGCCTGCTATGGCGATCATCGCCTCGCAGAAGCGGTCGAGTTCCCGCTTCGGTTCGGACTCGGTCGGCTCGACCATCAGCGTGCCGGCGACCGGGAACGACATGGTCGGCGCATGGAAGCCGTAGTCGATCAGCCGCTTGGCGATGTCGTCGACGCTGATGCCGGCGCTGTCCTTGAGCACGCGGGTGTCGAGAATGCACTCATGCGCGACGCGATCGTGCCTGCCCTTGTAGAGGAGCGGGAAGTGCGGTGCGAGCCGCGTCGCCACGTAGTTTGCCGAAACGATCGCCGTCTCGGTCGCCTGCTTGAGGCCGGACGCCCCCATCATGCGGATATACATCCAGGTGATCGGCAGGATCGAGGCGCTGCCGAACGGGGCGGCGGAGACAGCATGCGTCGAGCCTTCGGTGACATGGCCGGGCAGATAGGGCTTCAGATGCGCCTTGACGCCGATCGGGCCGACGCCGGGGCCGCCGCCGCCATGCGGGATGCAGAAGGTCTTGTGCAGGTTCATATGGCAGACGTCGGCGCCGATGTCGCCGGGGCGGGCCAGCCCGACCAGCGCGTTGAGGTTCGCGCCGTCGAAATAGACCTGCCCGCCATGCTCGTGGATCAGGGCGCAGAGATCGCGCGCACCTTCCTCGAACACGCCATGCGTCGACGGATAGGTGAACATCAGCGCCGCGAGGTTTGGCGCGTGTTCGGCCGCCTTGGCCTTCATGTCGTCCATGTCGATGTTGCCGTCCTCGGTGCAGCGCACGACGACGACGCTCATGCCGGCCATCGCGGCGCTCGCCGGATTGGTGCCGTGCGCCGAAGAGGGGATAAGGCAGACGGTGCGGTGGTTGTCGCCGCGCGAGCGGTGATAGCCGCGAATGGCGAGCAACCCGGCATATTCGCCCTGGCTGCCGGCATTGGGCTGCAAGGTGACGGCATCGAAGCCGGTGATCTCCGACAGCCAGCCTTCCAGTTCGCCGATCATGACGCGATAGCCGGCCGAATGGGCTGATGGCGCGAAGGGATGCAAATTGGCGATCTCAGGCCAACTCACCGGCATCATCTCGGCCGCGGCGTTGAGCTTCATCGTGCAGGATCCCAGGGGGATCATGGCGCGGTCGAGCGCCAGGTCCTTGTCGGCCAGCCGGCGCAGGAAGCGCATCATGTCGGTTTCCGACTTGTTTTCGTGGAAGACCGGCTGGGTCAGAAACTCCTTGCCGCGCGGCGTGCCGGGTACCGTGCTGTCGGCCGAGGGGCCGGCCTTGGCCCCGAACAGGGCCGCGATGGCGTCGAGGTCGGCATCGGTCGAGGTCTCGTCGAAGCTGATGCCGACATGGTCGGCGTCGATAACGCGCAGCAGCCGGCCGGTCTTTTCGGCCGCGGTGGCGATCTGCGCGGCCTTGCCCTTCGCCTCCACCGTCACCGTGTCGAAGCGGCTGGCGCCGACGACTGATACGCCTGCCGCATCGAGGCCGCTTGCCAGACGGTTGGCCAGCGCGTGGATGCGCCCGGCGATCGCCTGCAATCCGGCGGGGCCGTGCCAAATTGCGTAAGCGGTCGCCATATTGGCGAGCAGCGCCTGTGCGGTGCAGATGTTGGAGGTCGCCTTGTCGCGGCGGATATGCTGCTCGCGCGTCTGCAAGGCGAGACGGTAGCCGGGCCGGCCCTTGCTGTCGGTGGACTGGCCGACGAGGCGCCCAGGCATCAGCCGCGTCAGCCTGTCGGAGACGGCGCAATAAGCGGCGTGCGGGCCGCCAAAGCCCATCGGCACGCCGAAGCGCTGCATCGGACCGACAGCGATGTCGGCGCCGAGCTCTGCCGGCGCATCGGTGAGCGTCAGGCCGAGCGGGTCGGCGATGAAGACGACCAGCGCGCCGGTCGCGCGAGCCTTGTCGATCGCCGCCTTATGGTCGCCATAGACGCCAAACGTGTCGGGCCAGGAGACGAGCAAGGCGGCTGTGTTGTCGTCGATCGTCTCGCCGTCGATCTCGATGCCGAGCGGTTCGGCACGGGTGCGCACCACATCCAGCGTCTGCGGATGCGGCGTGCCGGCAAGCGCTACCTTGGTGCGCTTGTCGCGATGGTGGCGCAGCGCGATACCGACCGCCTCGGCCACGGCGGTCGCTTCATCGAGCAGCGAGGCCGAGGCCACCGGCAGGCCGGTCAACTCGGTGACCAGCGTCTGGAAATTGAACAGCATTTCGAGGCGGCCCTGGCTGATCTCGGCCTGATAGGGCGTGTAGGCCGTGTACCAGGCCGGGTTCTCGAACAGGTTGCGCTGGATGACCGGCGGCACATGGACGCCGTGATAGCCGGCGCCGATGAAGCTCTTCAGCACCGTATTCCCGGCCATCGTCGCCGAAAGCTCGCTCAGCGCTTCCGCTTCGCTCGCCGGTGCGGGCAGGGCAAGCGGCCGGTCGAGCCGGATCGACTTCGGCACGGACTGGCTGATCAGCGTTTCGACGGAGGGCACGCCGATGGCGGCGAGCATGGCTCTGGTGTCGTTGAGGCTCGGGCCGATATGGCGGGCCGAGAAGGGGTAGGGTGCTGCGGTCATGTCAATAAGTCCTGATATCAGCCGATATGGGCTTTGTAGGCAGCTTCATCCATGAGGCCGGCGAGCTGGGTTTCGTCGGCGAGCCTCATCTTCCACAGCCAGCCGGCGCCGGTCGCGGCCGAATTGACCAGCGACGGGTCCGATGACAGCGTGCCGTTGGCCTCGGTGATTTCGCCGTCGACCGGCGCGTAGACGTCTGAAGCCGCCTTGACGGATTCGACCACGACGGCGGTGTCGCCCTTGGCGAGCTTGCGGCCGGTTTCCGGCAGTTCGACGAAGACGAGATCGCCGAGCTGCTCCTGCGCGTAGTCGGTGATGCCCACGGTGGCGACACCGCCCTCGACGCGGAGCCACTCGTGATCTGCGGTGAAATAGGTTGTTGCCATGAAAATTATCCTTTGCGGTAGTGATGCGGTGTGAAGGGCAGGGAACTGATGTCGACAGGAATTTTCGTGCCGCGCACGTCGGCGAAAAGCCGTGTTCCGGGCTTTGTCAGCGGCGTCGCGACGTAGCCCATGGCGACGGGATGGCCGGCCGAAGGGCCGAAGCCGCCTGACGTGACATGGCCGGCGGGATTGCCGCCGGCGTCGAACAGCGCTGCACCGGCGCGCACAGGCTGGCGGCCCTCGGGCTTCAATCCGACGCGCTTTTGAGAAGGACCGCGCTCCAGTATGGCGCGCAGCGCGTCGGCGCCGACAAAAGAACCAGTGGCGCGGATGTCCTTGGGAATCGCCCACATCAGCGCAGCACTCGCCGGATCGATCTCCGCGGTGAGATCCTGGCCGTGCAGGCAGAGCCCGGCTTCCAGACGCAGGCTGTCGCGTGCGGCAAGGCCGATCCACACCACGCGTTCATCTTCAAGCAGCTTCGCGACGAGATCGCGCGCCTCGGCCTCCGGCAAGCCGATCTCGAAGCCGTCCTCGCCGGTATAGCCCGACCGGCTCATGAACCAGTTTTCGCGCGGCTCGACACCGTGCATGAACAGCAGCGAGCCGGTCTCGATGCCGGCGCGCGAAAGCGCCGCCCAGGCTTCGGGACCCTGGATGGCCAGGAAGACGCGGTCGAGCGACTCGATCCCGGCATCGAAATCGACTGCCAGGGCACGCAAATGCTTCTCGTCGGCGGTGGCGTTGCCGGCGTTGGCGACCACCATGAACCTGATATCGCCGAGGCGGGTGACGATGAGATCGTCCAGAATGCCGGCTGCTTCATTGAGGAAGAAGGACAGTTTGGATTGCGAGGTTTCGAGTGCGCTGGCATCCAGCGGGCAAGCGCGGTTGAGCAGCGCGACTGCACCCGGTCCGCTGACCTCGAACAGCTTCATGTGCGAGATGTCGAACAGGCCGGCATGCTCGCGGGTGTGAAGGTGTTCCTTCATGACGCCGGCCGGATAGGTCAGCGGCATCGACCATCCGGCGAACGCGCCAAAGCGCGCACCGGCGGCCATGTGGATGTCTTCGAGGGGAAGGTGTCTGGTGTCGTCGCCCGTCATGTCATCTCCAGAGTCGCACGCAATCGGTCGCGAATGGCGACCAGTCCGTGCCCCTCTGTCTGAAGCCTGAGAGACTCGCGCAGCCGGAACTCTGTCAGCGGCGCTTACACCTTCGGCGCGGGGGCAAGCCCCGACTTTCCAGAGTGTCTTTCCCGTCTACGGTTCTTTTGCCTGAGAGATTTCGGGCGATTTCCCCTTCGGCGACAGCTTTCGCTGCTCTCTCCCGCAAACAGGTAGGACTCAAAACATGAGCCCTCGACGCGCCATCCATAGCCCGTCGACGACACATTGTCACCTGTCAACGACAGCTTTGATGCATGTGGTTCTCCTAAAAACCGCTGCCCACTTTTTGGGCGACATGCATTGGCTGACAAGTCTTCGCTAACCACGCCGTTTGCCGGTTTTTCAAGACACTATCGATATATCGGCAGGTGTGACGCTTTGGGGCCGGTGTTTGCCGGCAGCGGACGGGGACGGCAAATGGGCGAATTGATCATGAGTGCGCCGGTGGCGGGGCTGACCTCGAAAACCCGCATCACCGCGGAAGACGTGGCGATGCTGCGGCATGAGGTGTTCGGCGACGGCGTGGTGACGCGCGGCGAGGCCGAGGCGCTGTTCGCGCTCGACGCGACGGCGCGGGACAAATGCGCGGAATGGCCTAAATTCTTCGTCGAGGCGGTCACCGACTACATCATCCACCAGGAAAAGCCGGAAGGCTACATTTCGCAGGACAATGCCGACTGGCTGGTTCGCACGATCTCGCGCGACGGCATGGTCGACAGCCGGACCGAACTCGAATTGCTGGTCCATGTGCTGGAGGAGGCGAAATCGTCGCCGAGCCGGCTTTGCGTCTACGCTCTGGAGCAGGTGGCTCACGCAGTCGTCGACGGCAAGGGGCCGCTGATGCTGGGTGGTGCGCTGGTGCCCGGGCTGATCGCCAAGGCAGAGGTCGAGCTGCTGCGCCGGATCCTGCATGCCCATGGCGGCGACGGCAACATCGCAATCACTCGCGCCGAGGCCGAGGTGCTGTTCAGGATCAATGAGCGCACCGCCCAGGCCAGCAACGATCCGTCCTGGAACGATCTGTTCGTCAAGGCGATCGCCAATTTCGTCATGTGCTCGGCCGGATACGAGGCGCCGACCCGCGAGGTGGCGCTTCGCCGTGATTCCTTCCTCGATCGTGCCGATCCCGAAATCGGCGGCTTCTTCAGCCGCATGATCTCGGGCGGTCTTGCCGGCGTCATCGAAGCCTATCGGTCCCCGGATGACATCGAGGCCGAGTGGGAAGCCAAGAACAGGGCGACCGCGGCGCTGGCCCGCCGCGCGGAGACGATCGACGCCGGCGAGGCGAGGTGGTTGATCGAGCATATCGGGGCGGACCGGCCGCTGCACGAAAATGAACGCACGCTGCTGACACTGATCAAGCACGCCTCGCCGGAAATCCACCCGGCGCTGAAACCGCTGCTCGACAAGGTAGCTTGAAGGACCTTGGGTCGCTTGAAAGACTTTGGGGTCGCTTGAAAGACTTTGGTCAAACCACTGATTTGGCGTGTTATGCCTGAGTCTCAAATCCCGCCGTACCAGTCGTATCCATTGTCTTCCCAGTAGCCGCCGCGGCCGCCGCCGACAGTGGCGAAGCCGTCGACCAGTTCGATCTTGTAGAGGTATTTCGGCATCTTGTAGCCGAGCTGGCGCTCGACTCGGACGCGCAGCGGCGCACCGTTCTCGACCGGCAGCGGCTTGCCGTTCAGGCCATAGGCGAGGATCGTCTGCGGATGGCGGGCATCGATCAGGTCGATCGAGCCGTAATATTTGATGTCGCCGGAAAGACTGCGGTCGATCGTGTCGAGGCAATGGAACATGACGTAGCGCGCCTGCGGCTTGACCACAGCCTGATCCAGCACCAGCGACAGCGGCGTGCCGGTCCATTTGGCGATGCAGCTCCAGCCTTCGACGCAGTCATGGCGGGTGATCTGGGTGCGGCTCGGCATGTTCTGGAGCTGCTCGCGGCTAAGCGACAGCGGCTTCTCGACGAGGCCCGAGACCTCCAGCCGCCAGTCGGCGAAGTTGTTGCCGAGCAGGCCCTTGTAGACGTCGTCGTCGGGTGCGGTGACGCCGTTCGGCCGCTGCGGCTGGCGGATGTCGGCCTCGGTGAATTCCTGCGCCAGTGCGTCACGGCCGGCGAGCAGGCGCTGCGCGCGGTATGTCAGGCCATTGGCACCTTCGAGGAAGCTGCGCAGCCCGCTGCCAACGCTCAACTGGCTGTCAAATGCGTCGCAACCCGACAGCATCATGCCGGAGGCGCCGAGGCTGGCGGCGGTCAGGAATTTTCTGCGGCTGATCTCGAACTTCGCCATGTCAGGCACTCCTCCTGGACGTCTCGTCATCCTGTGCGGGAGGATCCGTGCGGTACCACCCGGTGATGATCGAACGCAGTTCGTTGATGGGGCCGGCGGCCAGGATCATCAGGATATGGATGACGAAGAAGGCGACGAGCAGCACCATGACGGTGAAATGGATGGTGCGCGCCGTCTGCCTGCCGCCGAGCAGGTCGTTGAGGAACGGCAGCACCGAGTTCATGCTCGGCGACATCGCCAGGCCGGTGATGATCATCAAAGGCAACAGCACGAACAGCACGCCGCCATAGGCCATCTTCTGCAGCGTGTTGTATTCCCGCCTGTGATGGAATCTGAGCCTGGCATGGTCGACAATGTCCCGCGGCAGCCGCTTCAGATCATTTGGACGGGGTGCCAGGTCGCGGCGCAGATGGCCATTGACCAGGCTGGCGACCAGCCACACGACCAAAGTCGTTGTCAGTATCCAGGCGAAGAAGAAATGCACCACCCGGGCGGTGCCGAGATCATAGTAGGAGGGGATCGTGGCCCAGGATGGAAAGGCGCGGGACGTCTCCTGGCCTGCCGGCCCCGACCAGCCGAGAACGCCGGTGGTGTCGAAGCGGTGCCCGAAGACTTCGGTGTAGCCACGCGGCCCGGCGTCGGTGTTCTCGGCGCCGATGGCGAAGATGGTGTTGTTGTATTCGAAGCCCGACTGCTTGCCGATATAGAGCTGCGGGCGGGCATTGAAGATCTGCAGGCCGGAAAGCAGCATGAAGAACAGCGAAATGGCCCAGATCCAGTGCGTCAGCCGCGTCCAGCGCGACTGCCGGTAGATCAGCGTGTCGCCGTTCGGGGCGATTGCGTCCACGCCGGCGGCTGATTGGCTCCTGGCAACCGATTCCATCGTGCTCCTGCCTCCCGGTCGGCCGACTTCGAGCCGGCCTCATGCGCTCAACGTTCTCCTCCCAATACGTCGCCAGCCAAAGCGATGTTTCATCCGATCACGAATTTATTACGGCTAACGGAGATTAATGGCGAGGTTGACCGCCGCGGCCACGATGACCGTGTTGAAAAAGAAGGAAAGGATCGAGTGAACCATCACGACCTGGCGCATATGCGAGGTCGTGATGCTCGTGTCTGCGGTCTGTGCGGTCATGCCGATGACGGTGGCGAAATAGAGGAAGTCCCAGCCCTCCGGCCGTTTCCCGCCCGGGAAATCGAGGCCACCGACAGGAATCTTCTTCTTTGTTTTGTCATCGAAAACATCGCCGTCCATCCAGTAGACATGGGCATAGTGCATTGCCGCCATCGCATGGATGGTAAACCAGCCAAGCGGCACCGAAACGAGTGTGACCAGGAGCCAAAGCAGAGAGGTGCCCTTGGCGTTGAACAGCAGGAAGATGGCGGTAGCGACGATGGCGACAGTGATGGCAAAGATGCCCAGCAGGGGAAGGTCCGCGTCGCGGGCGTTATGGCTGAGATAGCCTGCCTTCAATCGTGGCATCTGCGCCAGGACCAGCGCCAGATATGCAACGAAGAACGCGTTGGCGCCGATCGAAGTCGAATGCGGAGCCGGCACGCCCGAGAAGAGGGCGATCGCCAGGGTCGCCGCGCCCACGCACAAGGCCGTCATGAACTGCATGTGCCGGTGCATCGGTGGTTTCATCGACGTGTCGGTGGCCATGGCCCAGCCTTGGAAGGCGTTCGGATCAGTTCGGTGTGGCGGATTTGAGCGCCCGCCGCAAGATGCGGTCGAGTTCGCCGAGGAACCGCGAGCGGTCCTGCGGCGCGAAGCTGGCATTGTAGCCGTTGCTTTCGCCGGTCTCGCGCAGATGCTGCTTGAGGTCGCGCATCGCGACCGCCATGCCGATCGTTTCGGGCGTGAATGGACGCCCCGTGGGCCCAAGCACGTGCGCGCCGAGCGCCACCGTGCGGGCGGCAAGCGGAATGTCTGATGTGATCACGACGTCATTGGGTTTTGCGTTGTCGACGATCCAGTCGTCGGCGGCGTCGGCGCCCTTGGAAACGACGACATTGCGGATCATCGGATCGCGCGACGGCCGCAGGCCGCCATTGGAGACGTAGGTGACGACGACGCCGTGGCGTTCGGCGACTTTTTCGACCTCTCCCTTGACCGGGCAGGCATCGGCGTCGACGTAGATGGCGGGTGCGGGCATCATCTCTCCAGAACGAGCAGGGGCCGGAACGTGTCCGGCCCCGTGCCTCAAATTCTTACAATCGTCAGGCCGGCAAGGCGCCTGACTTTTTCGCCGTCCAGGTGGCGATATAGTCCATCAGGGCTCAGTAAACGACGACGCTTCGGATCGACTTTTCCTCATGCATGAGGTCGAAGCCCTTGTTGATGTCCTCGAGCTTGAGCGTGTGGGTGATCATCGGGTCGATCTGGATCTTGCCGTCCATGTACCAGTCGACGATTTTGGGCACGTCGGTGCGGCCGCGCGCGCCGCCGAAGGCGGTGCCCATCCAGGTGCGCCCGGTGACCAGTTGGAACGGCCGCGTCGAAATCTCCTGGCCGGCACCGGCGACGCCGATGACGACCGACTTGCCCCAGCCGCGATGCGACGCCTCCAGCGCCTGGCGCATCACCTTGGTGTTGCCGGTGCAGTCGAATGTGTAGTCGGCACCGCCGATCTGGTCGGCGCCGCGCTTGGTCAGGTTGACGAGGTGAGGCACGATGTCGCCGTCGATCTCCTTCGGATTGACGAAATGCGTCATGCCGAATTTTTCGCCCCAGGCCTGTCTGTCGTTGTTCAGGTCGACGCCGATGATCATGTCGGCGCCGGCAAGCTTCAGGCCCTGGATGACGTTGAGGCCGATGCCGCCGAGGCCGAAGACGACAGCGGTGGCGCCTTGCTCGACCTTGGCGGTGTTGATCACCGCGCCGATGCCGGTGGTCACCCCGCAGCCGATGTAGCAGATCTTGTCGAAGGGCGCGTCGGGATTGACCTTGGCCACCGCGATCTCCGGCAGCACGGTGAAGTTCGAAAAGGTCGAGCAGCCCATATAGTGAAAGATCTTGTCCTTGCCGATCGAGAAGCGCGAGGTGCCGTCCGGCATCAGGCCCTGGCCCTGCGTGGCGCGGATGGCCGTGCACAGGTTGGTCTTCCTCGACAGGCAGGACGGGCATTGCCGGCATTCGGGCGTATAGAGCGGGATGACGTGGTCGCCCTTCTTGACGCTAGCGACGCCCTTGCCGACATCGACGACGACACCGGCGCCCTCATGGCCGAGGATGGCCGGAAACAGGCCTTCGGGATCGGCGCCCGACAGCGTGAACTCGTCGGTGTGGCAGATGCCGGTCGCCTTGATCTCGACCAGCACCTCGCCCTCGCGCGGGCCGTCGAGGTCGACCTCCACGATCTCCAGCGGCTTTCCGGCGGCAAAGGCGACTGCGGCGCGGGTTTTCATCAGGATGTTCCTCCAAAGGCGATTTTTGCGCACGGTTTCAGGTTTTGCGCTGCCGATCAACAGCGACCTGGTTCCAAACTTGGATCAATGCCGGGAATTCCAATCCCAATCGATTGAAAGGTGGTGATCCACCCGCTCGGCTTGACCGCGCCGGCACAGGTCATAAAAGGAACTGCCGACCCGAGGGATGACTTCTGCATGTTCACGAAAATCCTGATCGCCAATCGCGGCGAGATCGCCTGCCGCGTCATCCGGACGGCGCGCAGGATGGGCATTGCCTCGGTCGCCGTCTATTCCGATGCCGATCGCGATGCCGTGCATGTCGAAATGGCCGACGAGGCGGTGCATATCGGCCCTTCGCCCGCCGCGCAGAGCTATCTCGTGCCTGAAAAGATCATCGCCGCCTGCAAGGCAACAGGCGCCCAGGCCGTGCATCCAGGTTATGGGTTCTTGTCCGAGCGGGCCGCTTTCTGCGAAGCGCTGGAGGCCGAGGGCATCGTCTTCATCGGTCCGAAACCCATGGCGATCAAGGCGATGGGCGACAAGATCGAATCGAAGAAGTTCGCCAATGCGGCCAAGGTCTCGACCGTGCCCGGCTGGCTGGGAGTCATCGAGAACGCCGACCATGCCGAAAAGATCGCCGGCGAGATCGGCTATCCCGTGATGATCAAGGCCTCGGCCGGCGGCGGCGGCAAGGGCATGCGCATCGCCTGGAGCCAGTCGGAGGTGCGCGACGGTTTCGACCGGGCGCGCTCGGAAGCGAAGAGCTCGTTCGGCGACGACCGTTTGTTCATCGAGAAGTTCGTCGTCGATCCCCGCCACATCGAGATCCAGGTGCTGGCAGATGGGCATGGCAACGCGCTTTATCTCGGCGAGCGCGAGTGCTCGATCCAGCGCCGCAACCAGAAGGTTGCCGAAGAGGCGCCGTCGCCGTTCCTTGACGCCAGGACGCGCAAGGCGATGGGCGAGCAGTCCGTGGCGCTGGCCAAGGCCGTCGATTACCAAAGCGCCGGCACGGTGGAATTCATCGTCGACAGCGACAAAAACTTCTATTTCCTTGAAATGAATACACGATTGCAGGTCGAGCATCCGGTGACGGAGCTCGTCACCGGCATCGATCTGGTCGAACAGATGATCCGCGTAGCCGCCGGCGAAAAACTTGCCATCAAACAGAGCGACATCAAGCTGAATGGCTGGGCGGTGGAAAGCCGGCTCTATGCCGAGGACCCCTACCGCAATTTCCTGCCGTCGATCGGCCGGCTGACACGCTACCGGCCGCCGGAGGAGGGACAGTTCGGCGACATCGTCATCCGCAACGATACGGGCGTCACCGAGGGGTCGGAGATTTCGATGTTCTACGACCCGATGCTCGCCAAGCTGTGCACCTGGGCGCCGACGCGGCTCGAGGCAATAGACGCCATGTCGGAAGCGCTCGACAGTTTTGTCGTCGACGGCATCGAGCATAACATTCCGTTTCTGGCAGCACTGATGCAGCATCCGCGATGGCGCGAAGGGCTGATATCGACGGGATTCATCGCCGAGGAATATCCCGATGGTTTTGCGCCCATCGTGCCGGACGGCGAGGAAAAGGCCGTGCTGGCGTCGATCGCGACCGCGGTGGAATTGCTGCGCCGCGACCGGCTCGACCGGCTGGGCGGCCGGCTGGCGCCGCATTCGGGAGCGCTCAAGCGCGACTGGGTGGTGAAGATCGGCGAGGACTATCTGTCGGCGTCCATTATCGAAGGCATGATTTCGATCCCGATGGAAATCGATCTGTCGATCGACGGAGGCAAGGCGCTCACCGTTTCGTCCGGTTGGCGGCCGGGCGACCTGATCTGGCGCGGCACGGTCGGCACGCGCAAGATCGCCGCGCAGATCCGGCCGGTCGCCAATGGCCTTCGCATCGCCTGGAAAGGCATGTCGGTGACCGCGCGCGCCATGCTGCCGCGCACCGCCGAGCTTGAACGGCTGATGCCGGAGAAAGTGGCCCCGGATACGTCGAAGCTGCTGCTCTGCCCGATGCCCGGCCTCGTCGTGTCGATCGCGGTTGCGGAAGGCCAGGAGGTCAAGGCCGGCGAGACGCTGGCGGTGGTCGAGGCGATGAAGATGGAAAACGTGCTGCGGGCCGAACGCGACCTTGTCGTGTCGAGACTCAACGCCCAGCCGGGCGACAGCCTGGCCGTGGACGCCGTGATCATGGAATTCGCCTGAAGCGAACCGGGCAAGGTGCCGCAAGCCTGTGGTTGGCGATCGTTTGTGCTGGACTGGTATCGCCCGGTCCGGGACAATACATCTCCATCGACACTGAGTCCTTCGGACGGCGCGAAAAACCATGGCGGATGAGAGACTTCCACGCGATCCCTTGATGCGCGAAGCAGCGATTGCGGCCGCGCGGCCGGAGGCGCCGTCGCGGCCTTTCGTCCATCTGCGCGTGCATTCCGCCTATTCGCTGCTGGAGGGCGCCTTGCAGATCGGCAAGGTGGTGGCTCACGCGGTCAAGGACGAAGCCCCAGCCATCGCGGTCACCGACACCAACAATCTGTTCGGCGCGCTGGAGTTCGCGCAGAAGGCGGTGAAGGACGGCATTCAGCCGATCATAGGTTGCCAGGCCGCGCTTGCCTTTTCCGGCGAGAACAGCGACGGCCAGCGCGACCGCCGGCGGCAAGGCCCGGATATGCGGCCGGTCGTCCTGCTCGCCGCGACGGAAGCCGGCTATTCCAATCTGGTCAGGCTGGTCAGCCGCGTCTACCTCGAGACGCCGCCCGGCGAGGCGGTGCACCTGACCACCGACATGATGGCGGGCTATTGCGACGGGCTGATCTGCCTCAGCGGCGGGCCGCGCGGCCCGGTCGGCATTGCGCTCAAGGAGGATCGCCGTGACCTGGCCGAGGCGCGGCTTTTGACCCTCAAGACGATGTTCGGCGACCGGCTCTATGTCGAGCTGGAGCGGGTTGCGGGCTACGACCGGATGATCGAGCACGCGTCTGTCGATCTTGCCTATGCCCATGAACTGCCGCTGGTCGCCACCAACGAGGCGTTTTTCTCGTCGCGCGACGACTACGAAGCCCATGACGCGCTGATCGCCATCGCCGAAGGCTCCGTGGTCGCCGTCGACAACCGCCGCCGGCTGTCGCCGGACAATTTTCTGCGCAGCCAGGCCGACATGGCCAGGCTGTTCGCCGACCTGCCGGAAGCGATCGACAACACGGTCGAGATCGCGCTGCGCTGTTCCTACTATCCAAAGAACCGCAGCCCGATCCTGCCGCGCTTCACCGGTGGCGACACCGCCGACAAGAACGCCGCCGAAAAGGCCGAGGCCGCGGAACTGGCCCGCCAGGCGCGCGAGGGGCTCGATGCGCGGCTTGCGCTGCATGGGCCGACCCCGGGCTACACGGTCGAGCAATATCGCGAGCGGCTCGAATTCGAGCTCGGCATCATCGAGAAGATGAAATTTCCCGGCTACTTCCTGATCGTTGCCGATTTCATCAAATGGGCCAAGGCGCAAGGCATACCGGTGGGGCCTGGCCGTGGGTCGGGCGCGGGCTCGCTGGTCGCCTATTCGACGACCATCACCGACATCGATCCGCTGCGCTTCTCCCTGCTGTTCGAACGATTTCTCAATCCCGATCGCGTCTCGATGCCCGACTTCGACATCGATTTCTGCCAGGACCGCCGCGAAGAGGTGATCCGCTACGTCCAGCAGAAATACGGCCGCGACCAGGTCGGCCAGATCATCACCTTCGGTACGCTGCAGGCTCGCGCCGTGCTGCGCGACGTCGGCCGCGTGCTGCAGATGCCTTATGGCCAGGTCGACAAGCTCTCCAAGATGGTGCCGCAGAACCCGGCCAATCCGGTCAAGCTCGCCGACGCCATCGCCAATGAGCCGCGCTTTGCCGAAGAAGCCGAGAGAGAGCCGATCGTCCAGACGCTGCTCGACATGGCGCAGAAGCTCGAAGGCCTCTACCGCCACGCTTCGACGCATGCCGCCGGCATCGTCATCGGCGACCGGCCGCTGTCGGAGCTGGTGCCGATGTACCGCGACCCGCGCTCGGACATGCCGGTCACCCAGTACAACATGAAATATGTCGAGCAGGCCGGGTTGGTGAAGTTCGACTTCCTCGGCCTGAAGACGCTGACGGTGCTGGATACGGCGGTCAAGCTGATCCGCCGCCGCGGCATCGACATCGACCTGGCGACGATCCCGCTCGACGATCCCGAGACCTACGCCATGCTGTCGCGCGGTGAGGTGGTCGGCGTGTTCCAGGTGGAAAGCGCGGGCATGCGCAAGGCGCTGATCGGCATGCGGCCCGACTGCATCGAGGACATTATCGCGCTGGTGGCGCTGTACCGGCCGGGCCCGATGGAGAATATCCCGACCTACAACGCCAGAAAGCATGGCGAGGAGGAGATGGCGTCGATCCATCCCAAGATCGACCATCTGGTGAAGGAGACGCAAGGCGTCATCGTCTACCAGGAACAGGTGATGCAGATCGCGCAGGAGCTGTCCGGCTATTCGCTTGGCGAAGCCGATCTTCTGCGCCGCGCCATGGGTAAGAAGATCCGCGCCGAAATGGACAAGCAGCGCGAGCGCTTCGTGTCGGGCGCGGTCGAACGCGGCGTCGCCAAGCCGCAAGCCGACTTTATTTTCGATCTGCTGGCCAAGTTCGCCGACTACGGTTTCAACAAGTCGCACGCCGCCGCCTACGCCGTCGTCTCGTACCAGACAGCCTATCTCAAGGCGCATTATCCGGTGGAGTTCCTGGCCGCGTCGATGACGCTCGACATGGGCAACACCGACAAGCTCGCCGACTTCCGCCAGGACGCGCTGCGCCTCGGCATCGAGGTGGTGGCGCCATCGGTGATGTCGAGTTTTCGCGCCTTCGAGGTGGGTGAGAACCGCATCTATTATTCGATGGCCGCGCTCAAGGGCGTCGGCGACGCGGCGGTCGAGCATATCGTTGCTGTCCGGGGCGAAAAGCCGTTCAAGAATCTCGCCGATTTCTGCGAAAGGGTCGATCCCAAGATCGTCGGCAAGCGCGTCTTCGAAAGCCTGATCATGGCCGGCGCGCTCGATTGCTTCGGTCACGACCGTGCATCGATGATGGCTGGCGTCGAACGGATGATGGGGCTGGCGTCACTGGCGCAGCAGAATGCCGTTTCCGGCCAGGCCGATATTTTCGGAGCCTCGCTCGGGGCGCAGTCGCAGGCGCTCAATCTGCCGGTGACGGACCCTTGGCTGGTCGCCGACCGCTTGCACCGCGAATTCCAGGTCGTCGGCTTCTACCTCTCCGCCCATCCGCTCGACGAGTACAAGGCGGCACTGCAGAAGATGCGGGTGCAGACCTGGGGCGAGTTTTCGGCGGCCGTCAAACGGGGCGCCTCCGCCGGGCGTCTGGCCGGCACCGTGACCAGCAAGCAGGAGCGCAAGACGCGCACCGGTAACAAGATGGGCGTTATCGCCTTTTCCGATACGTCCGGCCAGTATGAAGCCGTGCTGTTTTCGGAAGGGCTGGCGCAGTATCGCGACCTGCTCGAGGCCGGCCGCTCCGTCGTTATCACCGTTGCAGCTGAAGACAGGCCGGAAGGCGTCAATTTGCGTATCAACTCGGTACAATCGCTGGAGGACGAGGCAAGCCGCATCCAGAAGGCATTGCGCATTTTCGTGCGCAACGCCTCGCCGATCAACACGCTGGCTGGACAGCTTGCCGTCAGGGGCGAAGGCCAGGTGAGCTTTGTTCTGATCAAGGAAGAAGGCGAGGGGGAAATCGAGATCGAGCTGCCCAACCGCTACCGGATCTCCCCACAGATCGCCTCGGCGATGCGCGCGGTGCCCGGTGTGGTCGAAGTAGAGCTGGTTTAAGGTGCGTTGCTAGGCCTGGCATCTCGTTTGATAGGGCCAGGGTGCCGGCCGCGGTTGAAATTGTTGTGATTTGAACCACATGCATCGAGCAAGCTCGAAATGAACTCGCCGTTTTGAACCCAGCCCAATCAGAGCCTCGGCGATGCGGCCGCGGCCAGACAGGAATGCGCCACCATGCCCAGCCGCGAACGCGTTGAAGCCTTCCTGAGGGAAGTGGTCGAAGGCAGCCATGTCACGGCAATCGCCGACTTCTACCACGACGATGCAACGATGCAGGAGAATCTCGGCGTCCCGCGTAGTGGCAGGGATGCGCTGATGGCGCGCGAGCAATCGGTTCTGGATCGGATCCAGAAGATGCATACGCATCCGGTTCAGATTTTTCTGGTCGACGGTGACAACGTCGCCGTCCGCTGGACTTTCGACAAGATCGACAAGGACGGCACCGTCCGGCGCCTGGAAGAGGTGGCGCTTCAGCAGTGGCGTGGTGACCGCATTGCCAAGGAGCAATTCTTCTATGACACGGCCACTGCCTGGCGCCTTGTCGGAACCGACGGCACGGTGGTGCAAGGCTGAGGCTCCCGCAACTTAAGCCACTGGACGGCCTTGGCCACGCACGGCGCTGGTTTCCGCCTATCTGATCGCGCGGCTTTTGGCTTACAACAACATGCTACGGCTGATGAAGCAGCCGACATCGTAGGTCGATGCTGACGCTGCTGATGTCAACGGCGTTGGCCAATCTCGCCTTCCTGCGCATCCTGCGGCTGTGATCGCTGTCGCGCAGCGGTTCGCCCCGGTGACGACGGGGCGGCTTGCAGCGGCATGAGCCGGACGCCGTGCATTGCAGGCCTGTGGCCATCTTCTCAACATATCCGACGAGGGAAACTGACCAGTGGGGTGTTACGACGCCGCTACATCGGCCGGCCGTATCGTCCTGCGCTGCAAGTTGAGCAGATTACCCATCAGGATCAGCAGCGCGCCGCCGGCGGTGAAGGCATCGATCTGCTCCTGGTAGAGCAGCCAGCCGACCAGCGCCGACAGAGGCACGCGCAGGAAATCCATCGGCGAAATGACGGTCGCGTCGGCATAGACAAGCGCGCGGGCCATGCAGAAATGCGATGACATGCCGGTGAAGGCGATCAGCAGGATCCATGGCCACAGTTCGAGCGGCGGGTCACGCCATTCGTAGAGCGCCGGGACGAGGCCGAGTATCGACTGGACGATCAGCATCCAGAAGATGATGCGCACGACGCTGTCCGTGCGGGTCAACGACTTGACCATGACCACCGAGATGCCGAAGCAGACCGCGGCACCGAGCACGACGAGATGGCCCGGATCGGCCGCGCCGACACCGGGGCGGACGATGATCACCACGCCGATCAGCCCGAGCGCGATTGCCGCAAGCTTCGGCCGGCTGAGCTTTTCGCCAAGAAAAATCATCGCCAGGATGGCCGTCCAGATCGGCGTGGTGAATTCGATCGAGATCAGCACCGCCAGCGGGATCAGCGTCAGCGCGTAAAGCCAGGCCGCCTGGCCGGTATAGTGGATGACGTTGCGGGCGACATGGGCAAGGGGGCGCCGCGTGCGCATCGCTGCAAAGCCGCCGCTCATCATCACCAGCGGCAGAAGGATGAAAAAGCCGATCACCGAACGCAGTTCCAGCACCTGGAAAACGTTGAGCTCGGCGGTCGTGGCGCGCCCGGCGACCGACATCGCCAGGAACGAGGCAATCGACAGCGCCATCCAGAACGCTGCCTTGGGGATGGAGGGGGCAGGTGACATGCCCGCTATGTCGCAGGCCGTGGCTTCTGCCGCAACCGCTAGCCGCCGTATTCTTCTGGGCCAGCCGGGCTTGCAGAACAGTCATGTTGAAGGCGGAACCTGACACGGCAGGGGACGTTGAGTTCCGTCGATCGTGCTTCGCGGGACCTCTGCCGTCCAACATCAATGGGAGAGCTTCAATGAGATTATTCGAGCAATTTACGCTTGCTGGCTGTCTGTTGGTCGCGGCAGGCACGGCACATGCCGACGAGACCAGATTTCTCCAGTCGTTCAAGGGCAATTTCACCGGCAAGGGCATCGTCAAGGTGACCACCGACGCGCCGACGGTGAATGTGTCCTGTACGTTCAGGTCGAACGCGACGTCGACCTCATTGTCGCTCGACGGCAATTGCCGCGGGCTCATCGTTGTGACGCGCGCCATCAGCGCGGACCTGAGGGCTGCCGGAGCGAAGTATAGCGGCACTTATGTCGGGTCTCGCACCGGCCCCGCACAATTGAACGGCACTCGCTCGGGCAATGCGATCAATCTCGGCATCCGCTGGGCCAAGGAGGTCAATGGCGACCGAAAGGCGCAGATGAAGGTCGAGAAACGAGGCGAGAACGGCATGCGGCTGACCGTCATCGACACCGATCCGGAAACCGGCAAGAGTGTGGTGACGAGCCGGATCGACCTGCAGCGCACCTGAGATATCCAGCGTCAGTCTTCCAGCGGCTCCGGCGGGTGGGCGTCGCGGCCCTTGCCGAAGGTGTAGCCGGTTTCCACCGCCTTGCGGCCGAACTTGTCGCGCAAGGCATCGATGGCACCCTCGGCCATGGCGCGCTTGCGCGACTGGATGTCGACAAGGTCCGGCGGGTCGGCCTTGTCGTCGTCGGAGAGATCGCTGACGCCGATGCCGAGCAGCCGGTATTTCGTTCCGTCGGTTTCCTTGCGCAGAAGTTCCACCCCGGTCTGGAATATCCGATCGGCGAGGCGGGTCGGGTCGCCAAGCTGACGATTGCGGGTGCGCAGCTTGAAATCCTGGGTCTTCAGCTTCAGCACCACGGTGCGCCCGGCGATGCCGGATTTCTTCAGCCGCGTCGACACCTTTTCGGAAAGGCCCCTCAGCACCGCGACCAGCTCTTCCAACGAAGCGATGTCGGTGTCGAAAGTGGTCTCGGCCGATACGCTCTTGGCGTCCTGCTCGGGATCGACGCGGCGCACATCCTCGCCGCGCGAAAGCCGGTAGAGCCGCTCGCCCATCGTACCGTAGCGGCGCATCAGGTCGCCACGATCCATCTGCTGCAACTGGCCGATGGTGCGGATGCCATCGCGCTCCAGCGTGGCGTTGAAAGCCTTGCCGACACCCCAGATCATGGTCACCGGCTGCTCCGCCAGGAAGCCGACCGCCTCGGCCTCGCCGATGACCGAGAAGCCGCGCGGCTTGCGAAAATCGGACGCGATCTTGGCGAGGAATTTGCAATAGGACAGGCCAGCCGAAACGGTGATGCCGATCTCCTTCTCGACGGCCAGCGCGAAGCGGGCCAGCACGACGGCCGGCGGCAAGCCATGCAGCCGTTCGGTGCCGGCAAGATCGAGAAACGCCTCGTCGATCGACAGCGGCTCGACCAGCGGGGTCAGCGCCTGCATCATGGTGCGCACCTCGCGGCCGACGCGGACATATTTCTCCATGTTGGGCGGGATCACCACCGCTTCGGGACAGGCTTCGAGCGCCTTGAACATCGGCATCGCCGAACGCACGCCCTTTATGCGGGCGATGTAGCAGGCCGTGGAGACGACGCCGCGCTTGCCGCCGCCGATGATCAGCGGCTTGTCCTTCAGCGCGGGATTGTCGCGCTTTTCGATCGCCGCATAGAAGGCGTCGCAGTCGATATGGGCCAGATGCAGCCGGTAAAGCTCGGGATGGCGCGCCAGCCGGGGGCTGCCGCAGCGCTCGCAGCGGCGCGTCTGGCTGCGCTGAAAGGCCAGGCAGTCGCGGCAAAAACCATGATCGGGACTATTGACAGGAGCCGCCATTTGTGCGAACATAAGAAGAACAAAACCAATATTACGACGGCGCAAGGCCGGCGACAAGGCTGGCCTGGGGAGAACCTATGAGCACGACCATAGCGCCTCTTGCGCCCGCGCTATGGGCGGATTTCGAGGACCTCTTCGGCAAGCAGGGCGCCTGCTACGGTTGCTGGTGCACGCATTTCCGGCTGGCGCCGGCGGTGCGGCGCGCGAGCAGCCGCGAACGCAACAAGGACCATATTAAGGCGCGCATCGAGGCCGGGCCGCCGCCTGGCCTGCTGGCATTCGAGGACGGCAAAGCGGTCGGCTGGATGCAGGTCGGGCCGCGCGCCGACGTGCCCGAATGGAACAACAAGGGCAGGGGCTCGGCACCGATCGACCCCGCCGACGCCAGCGATCCGGCCGCCTGGGCGATCTCCTGTTTTTTCATCCGCGCCAAGGCGCGGGGCAGGGGGATCACACACCGCCTCGTCGAGGGCGGCATCGATTTCGCGCGCAGCAACGGCGCGCGGTTACTCGGGGCCTGCCCGATAGACCTGTCGCGCGATTCGCGATCGATCGGATTGTTCGTCGGCTCGTCGCGGGTTTTCGAGAAGGCCGGGTTCGAGAGGCTCGTCGAGCGCAAGGCGGGCCGGCCATTGATGCGGCTGGTGCTGGAGCCGACGGCTTGACAGTCGTCGTCTTGCGGGTGTGATGGTATTTCCCTACCAAAGCACGAAGTGATTTTGCCTTTGGGGCCAAACGGAGATTGCCGTGAACCGTATCCTGCCTTTTGCCTTTTTTGCGCTGCTGCTCGGGGCGCCCGCTTTCGGCCAGACGATCGACAGCCAAGGTGCGAAGCAATTGTCCGACGACCTGTCCCGCTATGTCGGCAAGCAAGCGATCGACAAAGGCGTGCTCAAGGTTTCGGTGGAAGGCGGTGCCTACAAAATCGCTTTTGATTTCAAGACTCTAGCCGGAATGTTTCCCCAGCAGAAACTGGTGAAGTTCGACTTTGCGCCTTACGCTCTGCTGGTCAAGCCGCGCAGCGACGGATCCTGGGATGTCTCCATGGATTTTTCGCAAAGCGCCTCCTTCGAGTTCAACGGGCCAGAGGGGCTGCAAAGCACGCAATTTTCGGTCAAGGACGGCAAGGGCAACGGCGTCTACGATCCGAATCTAGCGGCTTTCACCAGCGGCAGCAGTTCCATGGCTGGCATGACCATGGCGTCGAAAGACGCCAAGCAGCAGATGGATGTCAGCGCCGGTGCCGCCACCGCGACCATTGCCGCGACCAAATCCGCGACCGGCGGCGTCGATTTCACGATGTCGCAAAAAATATCGAATTTCGTCGAGGCGATCAAATTCGACGATGCCGAGAGCGGGCTGAAATTCCCGGTCACCGTCAGGTCGCCTGAACTGTCGGTGGAGGCCAGCGGCAAGGGCATGCGGACGAAGCCGCTGCTCGATCTCCTTGCATTTGCCGTGGCCAATGAGGATGAGACGACGCTGAAGGCAAACCAGGCGCAGCTCAAGTCGCTCCTGCTCGCCGCGCTTCCGGTGTGGGAGCGCATCGACGGCACCTATGGTTTCAAGGATTTCGTGGTGGAGAGCCCGGTCGGAAATTTCGGCGCGGCGCAGCTCAGCACCGCGTTCGGTACCGACGGCGTGGCCCAGAACGGCAAGATCGACTATGGCATCAAGGCGTCAGCGCTGACCATACCGCAGCAGCTCGTACCGAGCTGGAGCGTGGCGCTTCTGCCGACCGATATCGACCTCAACTTCGGCGGCGCCAACATCGACCTCGACACCATGGCGAAGAAGGCGATCGAAGCTTTCGATCTCAATCAGGATCCGCCGCTGTCGGCCGATTTCGGCGACAAGCTCAAAGCCGATTTCATGGCCAAGACGCCGAAGCTCGTCATCGGCCACAGCACCGTGAAGAACAAGGATGTGGAGGTCGCGCTGGAAGGCGAGATGACCTTCCCCGACGAGAAGCCGGACGCAAATCTGACGGTCGATGTCACCGGCTTCGACAAGATGGTCGAGGCCTTGCAGGCGGCGGCGAAATCCGAGCCGGAAGTGGCGCAATACGTGCCCGTCGCTCTCATGGTGAAGGGCTTCGGCAAGACGCTGCCCGATGGCCGGATCGAGTGGATCGTCAACGCCAAGCCCGACGGTTCGGTCATGGTCAACGGCGTCATGGTGAAGCCGGCCGATCCAGCCGTGGACGACAGCGTCGACGACAGTGGCGGCGACAGTGATGGCAGCGGGGACGACAGCGGCGGGTCGGGGGCGGACCTGAACCCTTGACGGCTGGAAGTGACGGGAAGAAGGAAGCCAACTTGACGCGCTTATAATCCCAGCGCGCTCGCGATCTTCGGGCCGGCTTCGTGCCAGTCCTGGACGACGACGACATCGTCCGGCACCGGCGGGAGGAATGCGCGCAGCGAATTGTCGGCCATCAGGTGGAAAAGATCGGCGTCGGCGACCGATTCCCGCACCGATGCCAGATTGTGGGGCTGATCGTCGACGAAGACCACCGGCCGACCGCTCTTGCCGCGCAGCCGGGCCACTGCCGGCCCCTTGGCCATTTCGGTTGTCAGAAGCGGGTAGTTCAGCCCGAGCGCGTCGAGATGGACGCGCCGAACGGCACGGTGCCTGTGCGGCATGGCCGTGAGCAATATGATTTCCGCGTCTCCGCCAAATCCTGACAGCGCGTCCGCGGCACCATCCGTGATGCTCTGCCAATCGGCTTGCGCGTCGAAGAAATCGCCCAGAAGTGCCGTGACTTCTGGCTGCTCGATAAGGCGGCCGCTCGCCGTTTCCGCGATATTGCCGGTCAGGCGAAAGGAGGCCAGCGTCAGGCCATAACCGCGCGACTTAAGGAAATGCGGGAACGGGCGGATGAACTCGAGCACGACGTCGTCGACGTCGAGCACCAGCAATGGCCGGTCGTCGGCCGCCAGTTCTTCGATCTGGCGCGCGGTTTCGGGATCATCGCTCATACCGAATGCTCATGGTCGTCATTGCCAAGCGGCAGCGCGCGCAACGCCTTGCCGACGGAAGCCGGCGGCGTGCCGGTGTCCTCGGCGAAGCGCATCAAGGTCGGCTCATGGGCGAGGATGAATTGCAGCACGCCAGCCAGGAACCCCGGTTCTCCGGCAGCCTTGCGGATCGAATGCGCGTCGATCCCCGTGATCGCCAGGAAGCGCGGCAACAGCTCCGGATCGGAGGCGACGAAGCCCAGTGCCTTGACGGCAATGATTTCCGCCTCTTCGCGCATTGACGCTGCGTTTGCCATCATTACCTTCGGTATGTGGAATGAGTCTCCCACGCAGTAATGGCAAGAGTTGGTTGCGGCAAGCCATTACAGCGCGGCGCGCCTTTCAGACGCACGGGACGGGGTGGAATTCGTGCTACTTTCCAGCCGTGGGTTTCCGTTTCGTCAATCATATTGCCGTATAGTGAAGCAGGGTTTGGTGCGTCCAGGGAAAAGCGCATGACGGCCGCCTTCGAGCGGAGGAACGGCCGGGACGGGATATCGATGCCTAAGAAGGTCATGATCGTCGAGGACAATGAGCTCAATATGAAGCTCTTTCGGGACCTCATCGAAGCCAGCGGCTACGAGACGGTGCGCACCCGCAACGGTCTGGAGGCGCTCGACCTGGCGCGCCAGCACCGGCCGGACCTCATCCTGATGGACATCCAGTTGCCGGAAGTGTCGGGGCTGGAGGTGACCAAATGGCTGAAGGAGGACGACGATCTGCACGTCATCCCGGTCATCGCGGTGACCGCCTTCGCGATGAAGGGCGATGAGGAGCGCATCCGCCAGGGCGGTTGCGAGGCCTATATTTCGAAGCCGATCTCGGTGCCGCGTTTCATCGAAACCATCAAATCCTACTTGGGCGATGCCTGATGTGCCTTTTTGAGTCGAGCCGGAGCGTTATGAAATGACCGCGCGGATCCTCGTCGTCGACGACATCCCTGCCAATGTGCGGCTGCTGGAAGTGCGGCTGCTGGCCGAATATTTCGAGGTGCTGACCGCCACCAACGGCCCCGATGCGATCGAGACCTGCGAGAACGGCAAGGTCGACGTCGTGCTGCTCGACGTGATGATGCCCGACATGGACGGGTTCGAGGTCTGCCGGCGGCTGAAGAGCGATCCGGCAACGTCGCATATCCCCGTGGTGATGATCACCGCGCTCGACCAGGTTTCCGACCGGGTGCGCGGGCTCGAGGCAGGCGCCGACGATTTCCTGACCAAGCCAGTCAACGATCTGCAGCTGATGACGCGCGTCAAGAGCCTGGTTCGGCTGAAGTCGCTGACCGACGAGTTGCGGCTGCGCGCCTCGACGACGCGCAACATCGGCATCGAAGAGCTGCTCAGCCGCAATTTCGCGTCCGAGGACACGACGCCGAAGGTGCTCCTCATCGACGAGCGCAAATCGTCCGTCGAACGCATCCAGAAGATGCTGCGCGACCGCGCCGACCTCGACGTCACCAGCGATCCGCATGCCGGCTTCTTCCAGGCCGCCGAGACGCCGTATGAATGCGTGATGATCTCGACCGCCTTTGCCGATTTCGATCCGCTCAGGCTGTGTTCGCAGTTGCGCTCGCTGGACCGCACCCGTTTCGTGCCGATCATCCTTTTGGCGGAGGAGGGCGAGGAGGAGCGCATCATCCGTGGCCTCGAACTCGGCATCAACGACTATCTGATGCGGCCGATCGACCAGCAGGAGCTGACGGCGCGGCTGCGCACCCAGGTGCGCCGCAAGCGCTACAACGACCAGCTGCGCGCCAGCGTCACGCAGACCATCGAAATGGCGGTGACGGACGGCCTGACCGGATTGCACAACCGCCGCTATCTCGACAGCCATTTGCAGACGCTGTTCGACCGCGCAGTTGCGCGGCGCCGGCCGCTGTCCGTGATGATCACCGATCTCGACCGCTTCAAGTCGATCAACGACACGTATGGCCATGATGGCGGCGACGAGGTGTTGCGGGAATTCGCGCGGCGGCTGCGCAAGAATGTCCGCGGCATCGACCTTGCCTGCCGCTTTGGCGGCGAGGAGTTCGTGGTGGTCATGCCGGACACCGACGGCGCGGTGGCCGAGAAGGTGGCCGAACGCATTCGCGCCGAAATCGCGCAGGCGCTGTTTGCCATCGGTCCTGACGGCAAGGCGATCGAGGTCACCGTCAGCGTCGGCGTCTCGTCGGTGCTGAAGGGGGTGGATACGGTGGCGGCGCTGATGAAGCGCGCCGACCTTGCGCTCTATGAAGCCAAGAGCGGCGGCCGCAACCGCGTCGTCGCCAAGGCGGCGTGACCGCCCGGGCCCGATTACCCGGTCTGCCGTTAGGATTACCCGTTTACCTTAATCCAAGCGATTCGCGAGCCTTGGTTAAGAAAGTGTTGATTTCCATAAGCTCTTGCGCAACTGTGCTGGTCAAGACGAAGCCGGCACGAGGGTAGACCGCCGGCTCGATCCCTGGAATACCCCATGATGCTCAGGTCCGCCGCATCTCCTGGGTCCGTGGGGTCGGCCGGCCGGCGCTGGCACATAGTGGCCTCCTCGTACCGCTGCCAAACGCCGACCGGCCCCCTTTGTCTCACCTGACATTAGGATTCCGTGCCAAGCTCCGGAAGATGCGGGGCTTTTTCCGCGCGGACCTGCACGTCGGGGCAGATGCCGGATGTGAACCGCATGCTGTAGTGATTGGTGGAGATGCCCGTCGCTTCGACATCCCGGGCGGAGCGAAGAGTGAAGCGGCGCGGCGCAGACGTTGGGATAACTGCCTAATTTAGGAATGCAGCGCAAGGCAAGTCTGCACCGTAGTTGCCGCTCCTAGGTCGCGGCATGGATCCTAGGGTCTGCGCCTCGTCGCTGCGCTCCTTGCTCCGCCCTAGGATGACGACGTAAGGGGATGCTTCGGCTAATCTCGAAGGTGCCGGCTGCCATTGATGCCAAGCTCCAACGCTCGCGATTAGCCTCAGACCCTCCACGCCCGTCGTCATCCTAGGGCGGAGCAAGGAGCGAAGCGACGAGGCGCAGACCCTAGGATCCATGCCGCGACGCCTGCCGAGAAATGCAGCGGATGAGGATAGTCGGCGCTCCGATTGCCCGTTATGATTGAGGCGTGACCGGCTATGTCTACATAAGTGCGAGTCAGAAGCGCGGCACCCTCTATATCGGCGTCACCAACGATCTCGGCCGCCGCATGCCTGAGCACACGTCCGGCCAAGGCTCCCGTTTCACCAGCCGCTACGGCGTGCAGCGGCTGGTCTGGTACGAGGAATATTTTGACATCACCGATGCGATCCAACGCGAGAAATCGCTGAAGCGTTAGCCCCGTCAGTGGAAGATCGAACTGATCGAGAAAACCAACCCGGAATGGTTCGAACTCTTTCGCGGGACTGGGTGGTAGGTTCTGGATCGCCGTGATCGTCGCGAAGGTCGCGGCATGGATCCTAGGGTCTGCGCCGCGTCGCTGCGCTCCTTGCTTCGCCCTAGGATGACGACGGCGTGGAGGCCCGAGGCTAATCGCAGGCGTTGGAGTTCGACATCGGAGGAGTTTGGCATCGTTGGAGTTCGGCATCAATGGCAGCCGGTAACCTTCGAGATTAGCCGAAGCATCCCTTCCCGTCGTCATCCTAGGGCGGAGCAAGGAGCGCAGCGACGCGGCGCAGACCCTAGGATCCATGCCGTGACTTCTGAGCGATACTACGGTGCGGGCTTCTCTTCCGCTGAATCGACAGATGCTACAGCCCCACGTCTAGCGAGCCTCCCGGCAGCCGATTGACAGCACCTCCTATCTGTGCAGAAATTGGTTGGACCATTGGACCACTTGGAGAGAGCGTGGACCAGAACAGCCTGCCACCCATCCAGACCACGGCGCGCGACGACGCCGTGCTGAAGGCATTGGTGGGCTTTGTTCGCGCCGAGGCCTTGCAGCCGGGCGAGAGACTTCCGACCGAGCGTATTCTGGCCGAGCGGCTGAAGGTCAGTCGCAACACGGTGCGCGAGGCGCTGACGCGGTGGGAAGGGCTCGGCCTCGTCGAGCGGCGGCAAGGCAGCGGCACCTATCTCAAGGCGGCCGTGTCGCCCGACATGCTGCATTTGCCGCTGACGCTGGCCGGCGGCAATGACTTCACCAGCCTGATGCAGACGCTGGAAATACGCCGCGCGCTGGAGGCGGAGGCGGCCGCCCTTTGCGCCGAGCGCGCAAGCCAATCCGACATCGCCGAGATCGAACGCAAGCTTGACATCATGGAGCAGGCGTTTCGCACCCGCGACGGCATGTCCTCGGAAGAGGACTGGGAGTTTCACCAAGCGATCTACAAGGTCTCGGGCAATCCGCTGTTCGAGCAGATCATCGCCGCCATGCACGAGCTGTTCCATCGCTTCTGGGAACATCCGCTCGGCGTGCGCGATTTCGGCCACGCCAGCTTTCCCTACCACCGGACGATCTGCGAGCGCATCGCCGCGCGCGACCCGCAAGGTGCTCGCGACGAGGCGCTGAAGCTGATCGCCACCGTCGAGGACGATCTGAAGCGCGGCGCGGCCAAACTCAAACTTTCGAGCCAGACATGAACGAGCATCCAGCCGCTTTCGATTACGACTATCTCGCCGAGGCGGCGACACTGCTGGCCCATGACGAGCCTTTCCCGGGCGGCGCGGTGGTGCCGCCGATCTACCAGACGTCGCTGTTCACCTTCGCCAATTATGCCGAGATGGCGGACACCTTTGCCGGCAAGCGCAAGCAGCCGATCTATTCGCGCGGCGACAATCCGACGGTGATGGAGTTCGAGGCGCGGGTTGCGGCGCTCGAGGGTGCCGAGGCGGCGCGCGGTTTTTCGAGCGGCATGGCTGCGATCAGCGCCACCGTGCTCGCTTTCGTCGGCGCCGGCGAGCGCGTCGTTGCGGTGCGCAATTGCTACGGCGACGCCTACAGGCTGTTCGAGCGGCTGCTGCCGCGGCTCCACATCAAGGTCGACTATGTCGATGGCTCCGACCCGGATGCGGTGGCGGCGGCACTTCCGGGCGCCAAGCTGCTCTATCTGGAAAGCCCGACCTCGATGATGTTCGAGCTCCAGGACCTGCCGCATCTGACCCGGTTGGCCAGGGAACAAGGCATCGTCACCACGATCGACAATTCCTGGGCGACGCCGGTGTTCCAGAAGCCGATCGCGCATGGCGTCGACCTGGTGCTGCATTCGGCCTCGAAATATCTCGGCGGCCACAGCGATACGGTCGCCGGCGTGGTGGCGGGCTCGGCCGCCCACATCAAGCACATCAACGAGCAGACCTATTCCTATCTCGGCGGCAAGCTGTCGCCTTTCGAGGCATGGCTGCTGCTGCGCGGGATGCGCACGCTGCCGCTGCGCCTGCCGCACCACATGAAGAGCGGGCTCACCATCGCCGAACGGCTGAAGGCGCACGGCAACGTCGAGCGCGTCAACCATCCCGTCTATTCGAACCATCCGGGCAAGGCGACGCTGGCCGGCTATGGCGGACTGTTCTCCTTCGAGGTGACGGACGATATCAATATCCCTGGCTTCGTCGACGCGCTGAAATATTTCCGCATCGGCGTCAGCTGGGGCGGGCATGAAAGCCTGGTCGTGCCGGCCAAGGCGTCGCTGGAGCAGACGCCGGGACTGAATTCGATGGCGCGCTTCGGCGTCAGCCCCCGAACCATCCGCTTCAATGTCGGATTGGAGAATGTCGAAGATTTGTGGGCCGACGTCGCCCAGGCCTTCGAAAAAGCCAGAAAATAACAAGCGGGTTCAAAATGGGAGTCTTGAACATGAAAAAACTGACCGTCATGCTTGCCACCGTCGCGGGGTTGGCGATTTCCGCCGGAAGCGCGCTGGCCGATTCGACCCTCAAAATGGTCGAAGTCATCACCAGCCCGCCGCGCACCGAGTTCCTGAAAAAGCAGATCGCCGAGTTCGAGGCGGCCAATCCCGGCATCAAGGTCGAGCTGATCTCGCTGCCGTGGGGCCAGGCCTTCGAAAAGTTCCTGACCATGGTGCAGGCCGGCGATACGCCCGACGTGGTCGAGATGCCGGAGCGCTGGATGGGCCTTTATGCCAACAATGCCCAGCTTGAGGATCTCGGCCCCTATATGGCCAAATGGGACGATGCCAAGACGCTCGGCGAGCGCGCCAAGCAGTTCGGCTCGACCGTCAACAATACCCAGTTCATGATCCCTTACGGCTACTATGTGAATGCGCTGTTCTGGAACAAGAAACTGTTCAAGGAAGCCGGCCTCGACGGCCCGCCGGCGACGCTCGACGAGTTCGTCGCCGACGCCAAGAAGATCTCGGCGCTGCCGGGCAAATACGGCTACTGCCTGCGCGGCGGGCCGGGCGCCTTCAACGGCATGCACATGTTCATGAACATAGCCGCCGGCAAGGGCGGCTACTTCAACGAGGACGGCACCTCGACCATCAACGAGGAAGGCTCGGTCAAGGGCCTACAAATGCTGGCCGACATGTACAAGGATGGGCTGGCGCCGAAGGATGCGGTGAGTTGGGGCTTCAACGAAACCGTCACCGGCTTTTATTCCGGCACCTGCGCCATGCTCAACCAGGATCCCGACGCGCTGCTCGGCATTGCCGACAAGATGAGCGCCGACGACTTCGCCGTGGCGCCGCTGCCGGTCGGACCGAGCGGCAAGTCCTATCCGACGCTCGGCTATGCCGGCTGGGCGATGTTCGCGAATTCGCAGCACAAGGACGACGCCTGGAAGCTGATGGCGACGCTGCTCTCGCCCAAGGACAATCTGGAATGGGCCAAGGAAGTCGGCGTCGTCCCGATCCACAACGGCGCCGACCAGGATCCGCATTTCAAGACGGAGCAGTTCAAGGGCTGGTTCACTGAGCTCAGCGACAGTTCCAAGTATGAAATGGTGACGCCGCCGACGCATCTGGAGAATCTCGGCAATTTCGTCGACCAGGTGGCGATCAAGAATTTTCAGGAAGTGCTGCTTGGCCAAAAGCCGGCCAAGGAGGTCGCCGACCAATGGGCGGCCTTCCTGACCAAGGAGCAGCAGGACTGGCTGGCGAAAAACAAGAAGTAGCGCGCGCCTTTTTCCTTCTCCCCGTTTCACGGGGAGAAGGTGTCACGAAGTGACGGATGAGAGGCGGCGCCAAGTTCTGAAAAGCTGGCGCTGCCCCTCATCTGCCTGCCCGTCCTCCGCAGCAGCTGCGCAGCAGCTGCGGAGGGTGGACCGGCATCTTCTCCCCGTGAACGGGGAGAAGGACGCTGTCATCACCGCCGGCATCCAACCATCATCGCAGAGCTGCCAATGACCTATGCCGTGTCCGAAATACGATCCGCCGGCAAGCCGCGTCGCAAGCGGCTATCGCACGCTACTATCGAGCCCTGGCTCTATCTCAGCCCGGCGATCGTCCTGCTGGTCGTGGTGCTGCTCGTGCCGCTGGTCATCGGCATCAGCTATTCCTTCCGCAAATTCTCGGCCTTCAAGTCGGAATATGTCGGGCTCGGCCAGTACCAGGCGATGCTGTCGGACCAGGTGCTGGGGCAGGCGCTGGTCAACACGCTATGGTGGACGGTCGCCAGCCTTTTCTTCCAGTTCTTCCTCGGCCTTGGCCTGGCGCTGCTGCTCGACAAGCCGTTCTGGGGCCGCAAGGCGGTGCAGGCGCTGGTGTTCCTGCCCTGGGCGGTGCCGTCCTTCCTGTCCGGCCTGACCTGGGCCTGGCTGTTCAATCCGATCATCGGCCCGCTGCCGCACTGGTTGTTTGCATTGGGGCTGAAGGCCGAGCCGACCAACGTTCTCTCCGATCCCTCGACCGCCATGTGGGGGCCGATCGTCGCCAACATCTGGTTCGGCATCCCGTTCTTTGCCATCACGCTATTGGCGGCGCTGAAATCCATTCCGTCGGAACTGCATGAGGCGGCGGCGATCGACGGCGCTTCACCCTGGCAGCGCTTCACCAAGGTGACGCTGCCGTTCCTGGCGCCGACCATCGCCATCACCGTCATGCTGCGCACCATCTGGATCGCCACCTTCGCCGACCTGATCTTCGTCATGACCGAGGGCGGTCCGGCCGGCTCGACCAACACGGTGCCGGTCTACATCTATGTCAGCGCCTTCAAGTCGCTGGACAAGGGCTATGCCTCGGCGGTGGCCGTGCTGCTGCTGGTCCTGCTCATCGCCTATGCGATCGCACTGATCGCCATCCGCCGCACGCTGGTGAGGCACGTCTGATGATCGCGGGACGTTCAGCCTCGCAGCGCTTCTTCGGCGGCATCGGCCTCTACGCCGCGATCGCCGCCTATGTGATCTTCGCCCTGTTTCCGATCTACTGGACGCTGAAGATCTCGGTGACGCCGGAGCGGCTTCTCTATTCTGAAGGCATCACCTTCTGGCCGTCGCGCATGACGCTACAGAACTTTGTCACCGTGCTCGAGGCCACCGATTTTCCACGCTATTTCCTCAACAGCGTCATCGTTTCGGTATCGACGGCGGCGCTGGTGACGGTCATCGCCACGCTCGCCGGCTATGCCATGTCGCGCTTCACCTTCCGCGGCAAGGCGGCGCTGGCGCTGATGCTGCTTTTGACCCAGACTTTTCCGCTGGTGATGGTCATTCCGCCGATCTACCGCGTGATGGGTCAGATCGGCCTGATCAACAGCCTGACCGGGCTGATCGTCATCTACACCGCCTTCAACACCGCCTTCGCCACTTTTCTGATGCAGTCCTTCTTCGACGGCATTCCGAAGGACCTGGAAGAGGCGGCGATGATCGACGGCTGCACGCGTGCGCAGGCGATGCGCCGCGTGATCGTGCCGCTGACGCTGCCCGGCATGGGCGCGACGCTCGGCTTCGTCTTCACCGCCGCCTGGAGCGAGCTTCTGTTCGCGCTGATGCTGATTTCCAGTGACGACCAGAAGACCTTTGCCGTCGGCCTGCTCACCTTCATCGGCAAGTTCGCCGTCGACTGGGGGCAGATGATGGCGGCGTCGATCCTGGCGTTGATCCCGGTCTGCATCTTCTTCGCCTTCCTGCAACGCTATCTCGTCACCGGCCTGACCGCCGGCGCCGTCAAAGGATAGATCGATGGCCTCTGTCACGCTCGAAAAGGTCCGCAAGGATTATGGCGCCGTCCGGGTGCTGCACGCAGTCGACCTCGAAATCGCCGATGGCGAGTTCGTCGTCCTGGTCGGCCCGTCCGGTTGCGGCAAGTCCACGCTTTTGCGCATGATCGCCGGACTGGAGGAAGCTTCCGGCGGCGAGATCCGCATCGGCGAGCGGCTGGTCAACGACGTCGCGCCGAAGGACCGCGATATCGCCATGGTGTTTCAGTCCTACGCGCTTTATCCGCATATGGACGTGTCGAAGAACATGGGCTTCAGCCTGATGCTGCGGAAGGCCGAGAAGCCGGCGATCGACGCGCGGGTCGACGGTGCCGCCAAGCGACTCGGCCTCGACGCGTTCCTGCAACGCCTGCCGCGGCAATTGTCCGGCGGCCAGCGCCAGCGTGTCGCCATGGGCCGCGCCATCGTGCGCGATCCCAAGGTCTTTCTGTTCGACGAGCCGCTTTCGAACCTCGACGCCAAGCTGCGCGTCCACATGCGCGCCGAAATCAAGGCGTTGCACCAGCAGCTGAAAACCACTTCGGTCTACGTCACCCACGACCAGATCGAGGCGATGACCATGGCCGACCGGATCGTCGTCATGCATGACGGGCTGATCCAGCAGGTCGGCGCGCCGCTCGATCTCTATGACCGGCCGGCCAACATGTTCGTTGCCGGCTTCATCGGCTCGCCGGGCATGAATTTCCTGCCGGCGACGGTTCGCAAGGGCAGGGCGCTCGACGCCGTGCTGGCCGATGGGCAGACGCTGCGGCTGCCGGACGGGTTGCCGCTGGAGGATGGCGACGCCATCACCGTCGGCTTGCGGCCCGAGCATATCAGGCTGGCCGATGACGGTGCGCTGCAAGGCGAGGTGGGGGTCGTGGAACCGCTCGGCCTCTCGACGCAGTTCTACGTCAAGGCGGCCAACCAGCAGCTCTGCGTCTTTGCCATGGGCCGGGCCGGCGTGAAGCCCGGCGACGTCGTGCGTCTGGCGGCCGATCCGGCATCGCTGCACATTTTCGATCCGGCAAGCGGCGATCGCATCGGGTGAGGCACTTCAGCCCCTGGTGAAAACAAAAACGCCGCCCAATGGGCGGCGTTTCGACATTTCCGGAAAACCAGATTACTTGATCTTGGTTTCCTTGAATTCGACGTGCTTCTTGGCGACCGGATCGTACTTGCGGAACGACAGCTTGTCGGTCTTGGTACGGCTGTTCTTGCTGGTCACGTAGAAGAAACCGGTGTCGGCGGTCGACAGAAGCTTGATCTTGATGTTTGCGGCTTTGGCCATGATATCAGTCCGTTGTGTTCGTGGGGTTTTGGCCGCTGAAGCACGGGAAAACACCCGGACGCGGGAAACTTGCCGCGACACATAAACAACGTGCCCGGAAAGTCAAGCCCGGCGACAGCCCGGCGGAGCTTGTGAAGCGGAACGGTCGAACAGCGACAGTCTATTTGCCGAAGTCAGCGCAGTCCGCCGAGCTGCCAATCTCCCCCCTCGTGGGGGAGATGTCCGGCAGGACAGAGGGGGCGCCGTAGAGCGCCGATCTCCCAATTCGCCAGGCCGATCTGGCTCGGCCCATCCTAGATCTTCACCGAACCTGCGCTGCGTGTAGGCCGAAGATTACAGCAAGGCTGGCGGGACAGCGCCCCCCTCTGTCCTGCCGGACATCTCCCCCACTTGGGGGGAGATCGACCTTCATCTCGGATTTCGCCAATCACCAATGCTCACGCGTCCGCTGTGGCTGGCAAGGCGATTTTCTTCCAGTCTCCGGTGGTGTTCCACCAGCGATTCGGGTTGGCCTGATCGTCGAGCCCCTTGGAGCGGCTGGCGAGGATCGGCTGGATGCGGATCACCGGCTCCTGATAGGAGTGCGCCTGGAAAATCGCTTCGACGACGCGGGCGGCCAGCGGCTGGTCGTCGGGCAGCTCGAACGAAACCTCGACCGTTCCAGGACGCCGGCGCAATTCGGTTTCGGCGCCGGCGGCGGCCCCGTCGAGCGGCCTGTAGCGCTCGATGCCATGTGCCGACTGGTAGGCGTTGCGGTCGTATTTGCCCATGGCCAGCGGGGCTATCGCCACCACCGCGTCCATGATGCGGTCGACATCCGCTGCCGGCGCCTGGAAGGTCACAAGCAGCAGAAGCGTCATTCGTAGGGATGTGGTTTCAAAGCCGCTGTCGATCATGGAAGTGTCCTCAACTTCGGATATTGGGACACTCTTTTAACCGGATGCTCCTGACACGGTTATGTCAGGAGCCGCATCGTGCCGTCGCGCTACAGCAGGATCTTGCGGACCAGCCTGATGCTGACCAGGGCGATGTAGGCGGCGAAGAACAGGCCGAGCGACCAGCCGAAGCCGGACGGACCGAACGCATCCATGCCGATGCCGATGGCCTGCGGGCCGAGCACCATGCCGACGCCGTAGCACAGCACGAAGGCGGCATTGGCCGATGCCAGTTCGTGGCCGGAAAGCTGCGAGCCGAGATGGGCAAGGCCGATCGTGTACATGGCCGCGACCACGCCGCCCCAGACGAACAGAAGGGCCGCCATCAGGTGCCAATTCTGGGCGAAGAAGGGCATGAAGATCGTGCCGGCGAGGCCGACGATGGCGCAGGCGAGCAGCAGATAACGGCGGTCGCTGACGCGGTCGCTGATCATGCCGATCGGGATCTGCAACAGCACATTGCCGAGACCGATCATGGTCAGGAGAAGTGCCGCGTCGGCCTCGGAGTAGCCGATGCGGTTGCCGTAGACCGGGAACAGCGCGAAGCCACCGGTCTCGACGGCGCCGAACACCAGCACCGCGAAAGTCGCGGTCGGCACCAGCCAGATGTAGCGCAGGAAGTTGCTGGTCTCGCCGTCGGCCACGATGGTGGGGCTTTCGTTGCGGGCCGCCAGCACCGGTATCGCGGCCAGCGTCACCAACGCGATGATGACGCCAAAAGGCCTGAAACCGGAGCTGCCGAGATGCGCGAACAGCCACGGCCCCGCGGCAAAGCCGAGCGACAGAACGGTCGCGTAGATGCCGAGGACAAGGCCACGCCGGTGCGGCGGCGCCGAGGTGCTGATCCAGAATTCCGACAGGATGAACAGCACCGTCAGCGCGATATGCAGCACGACGCGCAGTGGAAACCACATCCAGAAATCGGGTGCGAAGTGGAAGCCGACGAAGGCCAGCGCACCGGTGGCGATCATGGCGATCATCGTCCAGGCGACACCGAACCGCATGGCGAGCGGCGTGGCCAGCGGCGCACCGGCGATCGAGGCCAGGCCGGCGACCGCCGTGTTGAGGCCGATCATCGAGGCTGAATGGCCGCGCGTTTCCAGGATGACGCTGAGCAGCGGCATGCCGAGGCCGATGGCGATGCCGACGACGCTGATCGACGAGATCGCCGCCACCATCGGTAGCCAGTGTACGCGCTCGTCGCCCTTTTGTTGGGTATCGACCGTCATGTTATGTCTGAATACTCGATGTTTACAGAATTTCGCGGGTGAAGCGGTTGCGGACAAGCCGGTAGAAGGGCACGGGACCGCCCGGACGCAACAGCGGGTCGTGGGCGAGGCGGCTTTCCAGCTCGTCCAGGATCATTCGGGTGATGTCGGGGATGTCGGCTTCCCTGGCCTTGGCAAGCGGCAGCCAGACCAGTTCCTCGAGTTCGTTGGTCGGGCCGCCGCCCGGCAGTTCGACGGCGACGTCGGAGCGCCATGCGCTGAAGAAACGGGTGTCGAAGCGGCGCACCCGGTTGGGCGGCGTGATGGCGCGCGCGATCAAGCGCAGCATGTCCAGGCAGGGTTGGACGCCGTGTTCGGCAAAGCCTTGCCAATCGGCCCTTGCGGTGGCGAACGCGCCTTTGCGGCCGATCAGCAATCCGGCTTCCTCGTAGGTCTCGCGGATAGCCGACAGGGCGATAGCGCGGGCCCGCGCCGCGCTTGTGCGGCCAGGACCGGCGATGAGCTTTGATTCCTGCTCGGGATGCAGCGCGGTCGCCGCGGGAATGCGGCTGTCCGCCGGGTCGGTACGGCCGCCGGGAAACACGAACTTGCCTGGCATGAAGGCGTGGCCGGCACTACGGCGACCCATCAACACCCGGACCTCGTCGCCCTCGCGGTCGAGCAGGATCAGGGTCGCGGCGTCTCGTGGACGAATCGCCCGGCCGCCATGCGTGGCCAGACCCTTGTCGATCTTGTCGACCTCCGCGTTGGTCATACCATCCATGCGCAGGACCTAGCGGAAACGTCTTGCATGCGAAAGTAGCCTTGACGATTGGCATGTTGCGCCAGGCAGCACCTCAGGCACCGGGGTGGGGCTCAGCCACGTCGTGTTCGCCACCAAAACCGTGCATATAGAAGGCCCATTGCAATCCGATGACGGCACCTTTCACCGGTTGCAGCAGGGCAACCGACAGCAGGATGGTCAGCGGTACCCAGATGGCGATGTGCTGCCAGGTGGAAAGCGTCGACGTCGCCTCCACGCCCATGAAGGCACCGAGAACGATATGGCCGACGATGACGATGACAAGATAGGCGGGCAGGTCATCGGCGCGATGGTGGTGAATTTCCTCGCCACAGACATTGCAGGTCTCGACGGCCTTGGTGAAGCCGCGAAACAGCTTGCCTTCGCCGCAGTTCGGGCAGCGGCCGAGCATGCCGCGCTTCATGGCCGTCCACAGCGGGCGGGCAACCCGGCCCGAGTGATGCTCGCCGCCAAAAACCTGTTGTTCCATCATCGTCTCCTGCCGCGCGGACCCGATCGCGATTGCGACGCGCGGGCGCGGCCCTTGGCCTTGTGAAACGACCTTTTGGAGCCCGGCAGGGGCTTCGGGTCGGTCAACATCTCGAAGCGCATGGCACCTGCCATGGGCGCCACCTCGACGAGCCGGACCTCGACCCGATCCGCGAGCTGGTAGCCCTTGCCCGAGCGTTCTCCGTACAGGGAGCGAGCCGTTTCATCGTATATATAGTAATCACCGCCCAGCGTTGACACCGGGATGAAACCATCCGCGCCATACTGCGGCAATTGGACAAATAGTCCCGATTTGGTGACGCCCGAAATGCGGGCGTCGAAACGGTCGTCGATCCGCTCGGCCAAATAGGCGGCGATCAGCCGGTCGACCGTATCGCGCTCGGCCGCCATTGCACGGCGTTCCGTGCCGGAAATCAGCACCGAAACATCCTCGAGCCGCGCTTCCTCGTCCTGCGTCAGCCCGCCCGGGCCGAGGCCGAGTGCGGCGATAAGTCCGCGATGCACGATGAGATCGGCGTAGCGGCGGATCGGCGAGGTGAAATGCGCATAGCGCCTGAGGTTCAGGCCGAAATGGCCGATGTTCTTCGGCGAATATTCGGCCTGGCTCTGCGAGCGCAGCACCACCTCATTGACCAGGCCTTCATTGTCGGCCCCGCGCACGCGCTCGAGAATACCGTTGAACTGGGCAGGCCGCATCTGCGCGCCGCGCGCCAGCGACAGGCCTAGCGTCTGCAGAAATTCGCGCAGCGATTCCTGCTTGGCCATCGAAGGCTCGTCATGGATGCGGAAGACCAACGCCTGCTTCTTGGCCTCCAGCGTCTCCGCGGCGGCGACATTGGCCTGGATCATGAATTCTTCGATGAGCTTGTGGGCGTCGAGCCGTTCCGGCACGACGACGCGATCGACCGTGCCGTCGGGCTTCAGCAGTATCTTGCGCTCCGGAAGATCGAGTTCGAGCGGCTGGCGGCCATCGCGTCCGCGCTTGAGGATCGCATAGGCATCCCATAGCGGCTTCAGCACCGCGTCGAGGATCGGACCGGTCTTGTCGTCAGGCACGCCGTCGATCGCCGCCTGCGCTTGCGGGTAGGCGAGCTTGGCCGCCGATTTCATCATGATGCGGTGGAAGGAATGCCTGATCTTGCGCCCGTCCGCCGAAAAAACCATGCGGACCGCCAGCGCCGGGCGATCCTGGCCTTCGCGCAGCGAGCAGAGATCGTTGGAGATGCGCTCGGGCAGCATCGGCACGACGCGGTCCGGGAAATAGACCGAGTTGCCGCGTTTCAGCGCCTCGCGGTCGAGTGCCGTGCCGTGGCGGACGTAAGCAGCGACATCGGCGATGGCGACCGTGATGAGCACGCCGCCAGGGTTCTTCTCATCGGCATCGGGTGTGGCGAACACCGCGTCGTCATGATCCTTTGCGTCGGCCGGATCGATGGTGACCAGCGGCAAGTCACGCCAGTCCTCGCGATGATCCATTGTCGCGGGCTTGACGGCTTCGGACTCAGCGATGACGTCGGCCGGGAAGATGTGCGGAATGTCATGTGCGTGGATGGCGATCATCGAGACCGCTTTTTCGCTGGTCAGCGAGCCCAGCACGTTGAGTACTTTTGCTCTCGGCAATCCATAGCGGGAGGCTCGCGCGGGCTCGACCTCGACCAGGTCGCCGTTTTTGGCGCCGTTCTGGAATTCCTTGTCGACGATCAGTTCCGGTTGACGCCGCTCCACCGGCTCGATGCGCAAGCTGCCGTCCTGAAGCACGCGAAAAACACCGAGAACGGCATCGCTGCGCTTCTCGAATATCTTCACCACCCGTCCGGTGTAGGCCGGGCCGCCCAGGGCGACATTCGTGTCGTCGGCGGGAAAAGTCTTGGCCAGCACGCGGTCGCCGATGCCCGGCGCCGGTCCGCCGCCACTGCGCGACAGACGGATGGAAACAATGGGTGGCGGTCCATTGGCGGTGTGTTCGGTGGGACGCGCCAGCAGCACGCCGTCGGCGTCTCGGTCAAAAATGTCGAGTACCGTGACATGGGGCAGGGCGCCGACGCGGGCCAGCCGCTTGCGCTCCTTGGTCAGGACGCCTTCATCCTGCAGGTCGCGCAGGAGATCCTTCAACCAGATGCGATCGTCGCCACGCAAGGCGAACGCCTTGGCGATATCACGCTTTCCCGCGCGATCGGGATTTTCGGCGATGTAGCGCAGTATCTCGTCGCGCGACGGCCGGTAGTCGTCCTTGACCTTGGCCCTCGTGTCGGCGGTGCGCGGATCGCCGTGGCCTCGTCCGGTGATCTTGCGCGCCACGACGGCTATCCTTTTTTCTTTGCGGCCGGCTTCTTGGCGGCCGGCTTCTTGGTTGCGGGCGCCTTCTTGGCTGCAGGCGCTTTGGCCGCGGCCGCCTTGCGGAACGGCTTCTTGCCGCCACCGCCCTTGGCTTCCTTCTCGGCAATCAGCGCCAGCGCATCGTCCATGGTCACCGACTGCGGATCCTTGCCCTTGGGCAACGTGGCATTGACCTTGCCGAAATTCACGTAAGGTCCGTACTTGCCGTCGCGCACGACGATCTTGCCGCCGCCATCCGGATGATCGCCAAGTTCCTTCAGCGCCGCCGGCGTGCCGCCATTGCGGCCGCCCTTGCCCTTGGACTGCTTCTCGGCGATCACCGTGACGGCGCGATTGAGACCGATGGAGAACACGTCCTCGATGCTGTCGACATTGGCATAGGTGCCATCATGCAGCACGAACGGACCATAGCGGCCGAGCCCGGCCGAGATTATCTTGCCGGTTTCCGGGTGCTTGCCGACATCGCGCGGCAGGGAAAGCAGGGCAAGCGCCTTTTCATGGTCGATCGAATCGGGCGTCCAGCCCTTGGGCAGGCTGGAGCGCTTGGCTTCCTTGCCGTCGCCACGCTGGATGTAGGGGCCGAAGCGGCCACTGCGCAGCGTGATCTCCTCGGCGGTGTAGGGATCCTTGCCGAGCACCTTGGTGCCGTCCTCGCCGCCGCCATTCTCGCCATTCGGGTTGGCGGCGTCGCCAAGCTGGCGGGTGAAGGAGCATTCGGGATAATTCGAGCAGCCGACGAAGGCGCCGAACTTGCCGAGCTTCAGGGAAAGATTGCCGGTGCCGCATTTCGGGCAGATGCGTGGATTGGAGCCGTCCTCGCGGGCGGGGAAAACCAGCGGCGCCAGTTCCTCGTTCAGCGCATCGAGCACGTCGGTGACGCGCAGTTCCTTGATGTCGGCGACGGCGCCGGAGAAATCCTTCCAGAAGTCGCGCAGCACGTCTTTCCAGGCGAGCTTGCCGTCGGAAATCTCGTCGAGCTTTTCCTCAAGCGATGCGGTGAAGTCGTATTCGACGTAACGCTCGAAGAAGCTTTCAAGGAATGCCGACAAAAGGCGGCCCTTGGCCTGCGGGACCAGCCGGCGCTTGTCGATGGTGACGTAGTCGCGGTCCTCGAGCGTCTTCAGGATCGCCGTGTAGGTCGACGGTCGGCCGATGCCGAGTTCCTCCAGCTTCTTGATCAGCGAAGCCTCGGAATAGCGCGGCGGCGGCTCGGTCGTGTGCTGGGTGGCATTGATCGCCTGGCGGGCAAGCTGTTCTCCGGCACGGATTTCGGGCAGGCGGCGGTTTTCCTCGTCGTCCGCGTCGTCATCCTTCTGGTCGGTGTAGGCGGCGATGAAACCGTCGAAGCGGATGACGGAACCGACAGCGCGAAGTTCGGCGGTGCGGGCGCCGTTGATCGCTTCGATCTCGACGGTGGTGCGTTCGATCTCTGCCGGCTGCATCTGGCTGGCGATGGCGCGCTTCCAGATCAGTTCATAGAGCCGCGCCTGGTCGGCATCGAGATATTGCCTGACCGATGCGGGGGTGCGCATGAAATCCGTCGGGCGGATCGCTTCGTGCGCTTCCTGGGCGTTCTTGGCCTTGGTCGTGTAGAGGCGCGGCTTTTCCGGCAGATATTTTGGGCCGAATTCCTTGCCGATCGCGTCGCGGGCGGCGTCGATCGCCTCGGGCGCCATCTGCACGCCGTCGGTTCGCATATAGGTGATCAGGCCGGTGGTCTCGCCGCCGATCTCCATGCCTTCATAGAGGCGCTGGGCCACCTGCATGGTGCGGCTGGCCGAAAAGCCGAGGCCTGACGAGGCGGCCTGCTGCAGCGTCGAGGTGGTGAAGGGCGGGCCCGGATTGCGCTTGGTGGGCTTGGCTTCGACGGACTGCGCCTTGAAGGTCGCACCTTCGAGCATCGCCTTGATGTCGTCGGCCTGCGCCTTGTTGGAAATGTCGAGCTTTTGCAGCTTCTTGCGCTCGAACGCCGTCAGCCGCGCCTCGAAATTCTCGTTGCGCGGCGTGCCGAGGATCGCGGCGACCTGCCAGTATTCCTCGCGGATGAAGCGCTCGATCTCGGATTCTCGGTCGCAGACCAGACGCAGCGCCACCGATTGGACGCGGCCGGCCGAACGGGCGCCAGGCAGCTTGCGCCACAGGACCGGCGACAGCGTGAAGCCGACGAGATAGTCGAGCGCGCGGCGGGCGAGATAGGCATCGACCAGCGGCGCATCGATCTGGCGCGGATTGGCCATCGCCTCCAGCACGGAAGACTTGGTGATGGCGTTGAAGACGACGCGGCTGACCGGCTTGTCCTTCAGCGCGCGCTTCTGCTTGAGCACCTCCAGCACATGCCAGGAGATGGCTTCCCCTTCGCGATCCGGGTCGGTGGCGAGGATCAGGCCGTCGGCATCCTTGACCGCCTTGGCGATGTCGGCGAGCCGCTTGCCCGAGGCGGTGTCGACCGCCCAAGACATGGCGAAATCCTCGTCCGGGCGCACCGAGCCATCCTTGGCCGGCAAATCACGGACGTGGCCGAACGAGGCCAGAACCTTGTAGTTCTTGCCTAGGTATTTGTTGATGGTCTTCGCTTTGGCCGGCGATTCGACGACGACGACGTCCATGAGGTCTCATATCAACTGTGATGCGGCAGAAGAATTCCGCTGCGCGCGACGAAATCTCGGTTCTGTTCGTCGCTCACATGGCCGCGCTTTTGCATCCGGTCAAGGGGAGGCGCCCAAATTGCCGGACGGTCCGCAGCAATACACTCTAAGAGTGTATGGAGAACATCACAGAATTCCGGTCGAGGGACTCTGCGCGGCGGTATCGGCGGAAACGACCTGCTTCATTTCAATCGAGTCGCGGAAAACCAGGGCCGACATACAGCGGTTTGCCATAGCGCGTCGGACAAAAGCCGGCCGCCGGGATGTCCCGGCGACCAGCCTTGTCCAGCCAGCAGGCGGGAAACGGTATCGAGGACTAATCGGCCTTGACGATGTGCCAGACACCGCCGACGCCGTCACCGCTCACGTCACCAGCCTTCTTGTCCTTGATGAAGGTGTAGACCGGCTTGCCGTCATAGGCCCACATCCTGGTGCCGTCGGTGCGGTCGACGACGTTCCATTCGTCGTCCGCCTTGCCGCCGGCCTCGGCCTTCAGCGGCGGCCAGTTGGTGGCGCATTTGTCGTAGCAGTTGGTCTTGCCCTTCTCATCCTTGTCATAGGTATAAAGCGTCATGCCGTTGGCGTCGGTGTAGATCTTGGTGCCACCGACCTCGGCTTCCTTCCATGCCTCGGCGGCGAAGGATGCGGCGGTGCTGAGCAAGAGCGCGGCCAGCCCTGCGGTCATGGTTTTCATGGAAATCTCCCTGGGTGATGTGGAAGAGGCGCGGGAAATCGCGGCCTCACAGCATCAACGCCAGCGGCCCGTCGTTTCTTCCTGACAAGCAGGATCTTGCCAACACAATGGTGATTGGTGGACAAGGCTGCGCGTCGCTATATCAGCCACGGCATTGGAGTTTTTGGGAATGGCATTGGACATCGGCTATGTCAGCGCGGTCGGAGCGGGGGCGATCTCGTTCCTGTCGCCTTGCGTGCTGCCGCTGGTGCCGCCCTATCTCTGCTACATGGCCGGCATCTCGGTCGACGATTTCCGCGGCAATGCCGGCGTGACGGCAAGGCAAGGCACGCGGGGCGCGCTCATCTATTCCTCGATCGCCTTCGTGCTCGGCTTCTCGACCGTGTTCGTCGCGCTGGGCGCCGGCGCCTCGACCATCGGCCGGCTGCTGCGCGTCTGGCAGGAGCCGCTGGCGATGGGTGCAGGCGTGCTCATCATCCTGATGGGCCTGAATTTCCTCGGCATTTTGCGTATCCCGCTGCTGTCGCGCGAGGCGCGCTTCCAGTCGCAGGGCAAGCCGGCAAGCCTGCTTGCTACCTACGTCATGGGGCTGGCCTTCGCCTTCGGCTGGACGCCGTGCATCGGCCCGGTGCTCGGGCCGATCCTGACGCTGGCAGGCGGACGCGAAACCGTGGGCGAGGGCGCGCTGCTGCTCGCCGCCTATTCGCTTGGGCTGGGCATACCGTTCCTGATCGCCGCGCTGTTCTCCGGCGCCTTCATGCGCTTCCTCGGCAAATTCCGCGTCCATCTCGGTCGCGTTGAAAAGGCCATCGGCGCGCTGCTGGTGGTCGCCGGCGTGTTCTTTCTCACTGGCGGCGTGCAGACCATGTCGTACTGGCTGCTGGAGAATTTCCCGCTGCTGGGGCGGTTGGGATAGGTGCTGGGCGGATGAGCGCCGCTTGGGCTCGGCAATGAACAACAGACCCGCTGATTAAGAGCCAACTGCTATCCACCATCTCACCGGAATTTAACCGCATTGGTGCAGCATGGCGCCACTGCTAGCATGCTTTGATTCCCAACCCTTTTCATATGGTTGTCCATCCATGAGCCAGAGATCCTGCCTGTCCGTCATCCTCGCCGCCGGCGAAGGCACGCGTATGAAGAGTGCGCTGCCGAAGGTTCTGCACCAGATCGCAGGTCTGCCGATGGTCGCTCATGTGGTGAAGGCGGCCGAAGCCGCCGGCGCCGGTAGCCAGGCGCTGGTGATCGGCCACGGGGCGGAGGAAATGCGCAAGGCGGCTGCAAAGTTCGCGCCGAAGGCGGAGAGCTTCGTGCAGGAGAAGCGCCTCGGCACCGCGCATGCGGTATTGGCAGCGCGCGACGCGATATCAAGGGGTTATGACGACATCCTGGTGATGTTCGGCGACACGCCGCTGATCGACGCGGACGCGCTCACCATGGCGCGGCTGAAACTGGCGGAAGGCGCCGCCGTCGTGGTGATCGGCTTCCGCCCGCCCAGTCCGACCGGTTATGGCAGGCTCATCGAAACAGCCGGCAAGCTCACCGCCATCCGTGAGGAAAAGGACTGCTCCGCGGAGGAGAAAAAAATCGGCTTCTGCAATGCCGGCATGATGGCGGTGGCCGGCAGCCAGGCACTGAGGCTGCTAGATGCGGTCGGCAACAACAATGCCAAGGGCGAGTATTACCTGACCGACATCGTCGAGATCGCCAGCGCCAGGGGACTCGACGTCGTCGCCACCGAAGCCAGCTTCGAAAGCGCGCTCGGCATCAACAACCGCGCCGAACTGGCGCAGGCCGAAAGCATCTGGCAGGCACGCCGGCGGCATGAGGCGATGCTGTCGGGCGTGACGCTGATCGCGCCGGAGACCGTGCATTTCTCGCACGACACCCAAATTGGCGCCGACACGATCGTCGAGCCCAATGTCTGGTTCGGTCCGGGCGTGAAAATCGCCACCGGCGCCAGGATCCACGCCTTCAGCCATATCGAAGGCGCCACTATCGCAGCGAATTGCGATGTCGGGCCGTTCGCGCGGCTGCGGCCGGGCGCGGATCTCAGGACCAAGGCAAAAGTCGGGAATTTCTGCGAGGTCAAGCAGGCCGTCATCGAGGAGGGCGCCAAGGTCAACCACTTGACCTATATCGGCGATGCCCGCATCGGCGCGGGCGCCAATATCGGCGCCGGCACCATCACCTGCAACTATGATGGTTATTCGAAGTTCTTCACCGATATCGGCGAGGGCGCTTTCATCGGGTCGAACTCCTCGCTTGTGGCGCCGGTCACGATCGGCAAGGGCGGCTACGTCGCCTCGGGCAGTGTGATCACCGAAAGCGTGCCCGACGATGCGCTCGCCTTCGGCCGCGCCCGTCAGAAGACCATCCCCGGCAAGGGCAAGGAGGTGCGCGAGCGCTTTGCTTCGGCCGCGGCCGCGAAGAAGAAGGCGGCCGGCGCGGACCACTAGCGCTCAGCCGGCGGGTTCGCGTCTTTGCCAATCGAAAACCCGAACGATTGCAGTAACCGGATTGCAAGAGCGCTCTGTCATGGTGCAGAAGCGTTCGTTATACGCAACGAAATGCAAAGTGACTTTCGCGGCAGGCCGGCCATCCCTAAGTAAGCGCTGGTTTTCCATGGGGAATCGGGGACTGTCTGCATGTGCGGTATCGTTGGAATCGTCGGCCACTCGCAGGTTGCGCCGCTCATCGTCGACGCGCTGAAGCGGCTCGAATATCGCGGCTACGACTCGGCCGGTGTCGCCACCATCGAGCACGGCCAGCTTGCCCGCCGGCGCGCCGAGGGCAAGCTGATCAACCTCGAGCGCCGGCTCAGGGATGAGCCGTTGGACGGCACGATCGGCATCGGCCACACGCGCTGGGCCACGCATGGCGTGCCCAACGAGACCAATGCGCATCCGCATTTTTCCGATGGCGTCGCCATCGTTCATAACGGCATCATCGAGAATTTCGCCGAACTGCGCGACGAGTTGATCGGCGACGGCTATTCTTTCTCGTCGCAGACCGACACCGAGGTTGTCGCCCATCTGGTGGCGCGGGAACTCGCCAAAGGTCTGAAGCCGGTCGAGGCCGCGCACCAGGCGCTGAAGCGGCTGGAAGGCGCCTTCGCGCTGGCGATCATGTTCAAGGGCGACGACAACCTTATCGTCGGTGCACGCAATGGCCCGCCTTTGGCTGTCGGCCATGGCGATGGTGAGATGTTCCTCGGATCGGATGCGATCGCGCTCGCCCCGTTCACCAATTCGATCACCTATCTCGAAGACGGCGACTGGGCGGTGGTGCGCCGCGACAGCGTCGCGATCTTCGATATCGACGGCCGACAGGTCGAGCGCAAGCGCCAGCAGTCGCTGTCGACCAGCTTCATGGTCGACAAGGGCAACCGGCGCCATTTCATGGAAAAGGAAATCCATGAACAGCCCGAGGTGATCTCGCACACGCTGGCGTACTACGTGGATTTCGTCGGCGGCGTCTCGAAGCCTCTCGATCTGCCGTTCGATTTCGCGGAGATCAACCGGCTGGCGATCTCGGCCTGCGGCACCGCCTATCTCGCCGGACTGATCGGCAAATACTGGTTCGAGCGCTATGCGCGGCTGCCGGTCGACATCGATGTCGCCTCGGAATTCCGCTACCGCGAGATGCCGCTGTCGGCGAACGATGCCGCCTTCTTCATCTCGCAATCGGGCGAGACCGCCGACACGCTGGCTTCGCTACGCTATTGCCGCAAGGCCGGCATGAAGATCGGTGCCGTCGTCAATGTCCGGGAATCGACCATGGCGCGCGAATCCGACGTCGTGCTGCCGACGCTCGCCGGTCCGGAGATCGGCGTCGCGTCGACCAAGGCCTTCACGTGCCAGCTTTCGGTGCTGGCGTCGCTCGCCGTGCGCGCCGGGGTGGCGCGCGGCACGATCTCGAAGGAGCAAGAGAAGATATTGGTGCGCGAGCTTTCCGAAGCGCCGCGCTATGCCAACCAGGTGCTCAAGCTCGAAGAGCAGATCGAACGGATCGCGCGGGAAGTGTCGCGCTACTCCGATGTGCTTTATCTCGGCCGCGACACCAATTTTCCGCTGGCCATGGAAGGCGCGCTGAAGCTCAAGGAAATCTCCTATATCCACGCCGAGGGCTATGCCGCGGGCGAGTTGAAGCATGGGCCGATCGCGTTGATCGACGAGAACATGCCGGTCATCGTCATCGCGCCGCACGACCGCATCTTCGAAAAGACCGTGTCCAACATGCAGGAAGTGGCGGCGCGGGGCGGCAAGATCATCCTGATCACCGACAGCAAGGGCGCTGCACAGGTAAGCGTGAAGACGATGGAGACGATCGTGCTGCCGGACGTGCCGGAAATCATCTCGCCGATCGTCTACGCGCTGCCGATCCAGATGCTCGCCTATTTCGCCGCGGTGTTCATGGGCACCGATGTCGACCAGCCGCGTAATCTGGCGAAATCGGTGACGGTGGAATAGGCGCCGACAAATCTCGTTTCGGGGCCAGCCGCGGCAAAAAAGCATCGCTCAGTGATACATCTTGCTTGCGTCCGTCCTGTATCAATGTATGATACAAGCGAGGGGTGAGCGTTGATCGTTTCGTTCAAAGGCAAGGCGGTGCAAGCGGTCGCCGAGGGCAGGGCGCCGAAAGGCTTTCCGTCCGATCTCATCGTCCGTGGCGAGCGCCGCCTCCGTGCAATCGAAAATGCCATGCAACTAAATGACCTTCGATCGCCGCCCGGAAATCATTTAGAAGCTCTGAAAGGAGGCCGCGTCGGACAGCATTCAATTCGCATCAACGACCAGTGGCGTATCTGCTTCAGATGGACCACTGCTGGCGCTGAAGATGTGGAGATCGTCGATTATCATTGAGCGGGCATTTGCCCTGAATCGTTGAGGACCCTGAACTATGCTCAAGTTCGCACGTCCAGTTCATCCTGGAGAATTCCTACGGGAAGAGTATCTCGTTCCGCTTGGCATGAGTGCCGGTGCGCTGGCGAAAAAACTCAATCTGCCGCGCACCCGTATTGAACGCATTGCCAAGGAGGAGATCGGTTTGACCCCCGATACCGCCCTTCGCCTTGCCAGATTTTTCAACACTACGCCCGAGTTTTGGATGAATTTTCAGCAAGCTTACGAGCTTGAGACCGAGGCGAGGAAATTGGCATCGGAACTCGAAAAGATCGAACCACTGGAAGCGGCGGCATAGTTGGCTTTTAAAAACTTCGCAGTTCCAAACGGTCTCGCTGTTCACTAATCTGCGCTGCAACCCGCGCTCCCGGTGAACCATGTCCGATGCTCCGAAGACCTCAGGCATGACCCGGCTGAGGAACTATTTCCTCACAGGTTTCGTCGTTTGCGCGCCGCTGGCGATCACCGCCTATATCGCCTGGTCGTTCATCGGCTGGGTCGATTCCTGGGTAAAACCCTATATTCCGGCACGCTATAGCCCCGACACCTATCTGTCGTTCCCGGTGCCCGGCTTCGGGCTGATCGTCGCCCTGATCCTGACCACGCTGATCGGTTTCCTGACCGCCAACATCGTCGGCCGCGCCATCGTCAATTTCGGCGAACGGCTGCTTGGCCGCATGCCGCTGGTGCGCGGCATCTATGGCTCGCTGAAGCAGATTTTCGAGACCGTGCTGTCGAACAAGGGCGACATGTTCCGGCAAGTCGGGCTGGTCGAATATCCGCGCAAGGGCGTCTGGTCGCTGGTCTTCGTCGCCAGCGAGAAGGAGACCGAGATCAATCAGAAGCTCGATCAGGAAGGCGATCCGCTGATCGCCGTGTTCATGCCTTGCACGCCGAACCCGACCACCGGATTCCTGATGTATGTGCCGAGGTCCGACATCGTGCTGCTCGACATGACGATCGAGGACGGCGCCAAGCTGATCGTCTCGGCTGGACTGGTTGCGCCCGAGGTGAAGGCGAAATTGGTGACGCTGAACGGCGAACCGATCAACGGAACTGTGGCCAATCCGCCGCTAGGGCCTCATCCGGCACGCAGGAGCCGCACCGCTTCGTCGCGGCCGAACAAATAGAGCAGCAGGCGCAACGCCTCGCCCCGATCGGATTGGAGTTCGGGGTCGCCGGACAGGATCAGCCTCGCATCGTCGCGGGCCGCCTCCAGAAGATCGGCATGCGCCTCGATGCGCGCCACCTGGAAACCCGGCGTGCCGGACTGGCGGGTGCCCAGCAACTCGCCTTCGCCGCGCAGCTTCAGGTCTTCCTCGGCGATCAAGAAACCGTCCTCGGTCTCGCGCATCACCGAAAGCCGGCGTTTTGCGGTCTCGCCGAGCGGGTCCTTGTAGAGCAATACGCAGGACGAAGGCTTGTCGCCGCGTCCGACACGGCCGCGCAACTGGTGCAACTGGGCCAGGCCGAACCGCTCGGCATGTTCGATGACCATGACGGTGGCATCGGGCACGTCGACGCCGACCTCGATCACGGTGGTGGCGATCAGGATGCGCGTGTCGCCTTGCTTGAAGGCGCGCATTGCCTCGTCTTTCTCGGCACCCTTCATGCGGCCGTGGACGAGACCGATGCGGTCGCCGAACAACGGCTTCAGCGAGGCGTAACGGTCCTCGGCCGACATAAGCTTGATCTCTTCGGATTCCTCGACAAGCGGACAGATCCAGTAGATCTTCTGGCCGCCGGCGACGGCTTCGACCATGCGGCCGACGAGTTCGTCCAGCCGTTCGAGCGGCAGCGTGACGGTGCGGATCGGCTGGCGGCCGGCCGGCTTTTCCGTCAGCTTGGAAACATCCATGTCGCCGAACGCGGTCAGCACCAGCGTGCGCGGGATGGGGGTTGCCGTCATCACCAGCATGTCGGGCGCGTCGCCCTTGGCGGTGATGGCAAGCCGCTGATGGACACCGAAGCGATGCTGCTCGTCGATGACGGCCAGGACGAGGTCGTGGAAGGTCACCGTCTCCTGGAACAGCGCGTGGGTGCCGACGACGATGTCGATCCCGCCGCTCGCCAGGCCGGCCAGCGTGTCGGCGCGTTCGCGGCCTTTTTCGCGGCCGGTCAGGATGGCGATGCGCAGCCCGGCCTTGGCGGCCAACGGCGCGATCGTCGCCAGATGCTGGCGCGCCAGGATTTCGGTCGGCGCCATCAAGGCTGCCTGGCCGCCGGCCTCGACCGCGCGCGCCATGGCGAGCAGGGCGACGACCGTCTTGCCGGAGCCGACATCACCCTGGAGCAGCCGCAGCATACGTTCGGGATCGGCAAGGTCGGCGTTGATCTCGGAGAGCGCGAATTCCTGGCTTGCGGTCAGCGAATAGGGGAGTGCGGCGCGCAATTTCTCGACGACGCTGCCGTCGCCGACCAGGGGACGGCCGGACAGGCGGCGGATCTTTGCCCTGACCAGCGCCAGCGAGACCTGGCCAGCGAGCAATTCGTCATAGGCGAGGCGTCGCCAGGCAGCACCGTCGACGGAGACATCGAGCGGGTCCGCCGGATTGTGGATGCGGGCGAGCGCGTCGCCAAAGGCCGGAAAGCTCTGCCGCCGCATGAAGGCGCCATCCTGCCATTCCGGCAATATGGGCAAGCGCGCGAGTGCCTGGCCAATTGCCCGGCGCAGCACCTTGCCCGACAGCCCGGCGGTGAGCGGATAGACCGGTTCGACCAGCGGCAGGTTCTCGGCTTCGCTGGCGAGCGCGATATGGTCGGGGTGGACCATGGTCGGGCGGCCGTTGAACCATTCCATGCGGCCCGAGACCACGACATGCTCGCCCACAGGCATCGCCTTTTCAAGATAGGCGGCATGGGCATGGAAGAAAGTCAGCCCGATCTCGCCTGTGTCATCATGGGCAAAGACCCGATAGGGCACCGACCTGTTGCCGCGCGGTGGCGGCTGATGGCGGTCGATGCGCACATCGAGCGTGACGATCTGGCCTTCGGCCGAACCGGCAATACCCGGACGGCTGCGGCGGTCGATGACGGTGTGCGGAAGCACGAACAAAAGATCGCCGGCGCGCGCGGCGCGATCGCCGAGATCGGCCGCTACGACCTTCTCGATCAGCGCGCCGACCTTTGGCCCCACACCGGCAAGCGAGGTAATCGGGACAAACAATGGATCGAGGATGGAAGGGCGCATGATGTCAGCTTATGTTGCGACGGCCGCAGCGCAAGGCTGACAGCCCCTTCTATCCACGCTATATGCGCCGCAGCAAGCGAGGATGCGGCACGATGACGGGAACGAAACGATCAAGCGAGGGGCTCGACGCCCACCGCCGCAAGCTTTTGTTCCGGTCCTGGCATCGCGGCATGCGCGAGATGGATCTGATCCTCGGCAGCTTCGCCGATGCCGAGATCGGCGCCTTGACCGATGACGAAATCGACCAATATGAGAGGCTCCTCGACATTCCCGACACCGAATTCCTGCCGCTGATTACCGGCGAACGTCCAGTTCCGGCGGATATCGATTGTGCCGTCCTGCAAAAAATCCTGGCATCCCGCCGGACCATGACTTTCTGAACACACAAGCAATTCCAGGAAAAGTGCGAAGCGGTTTTCCCGTCCGGAATTGCGACAAACAAGACAGTGATTTGATGAGTCTCATTCCCACCATTGGCCTGCCGAAAGGCCGTGCCGGCCAGTTCATCGTCGACGGTGTCGCCGATGGCTATGAAGCATTCGCGCTGGTGCAGGCGGCGCATGAGATCGCGCCCGGCAAGCCGGTGCTGTTCGTGGCGCGAGATGGCCAGCGCCTGCCGGCGATCATCGAGGCACTGTCCTTCGCTGCACCCGGCCTGCCGGTGCTGGAACTGCCGGCCTGGGACTGTCTGCCCTACGATCGCGTCTCTCCTGGCTCGGACGCCGCCGCCAAACGCCTCGATGCGTTGTCCGCCATGATCGCGCTGTCGAAGAAGCCGCACCGTGCCGTCATCCTCACCACCGCCAATGCGCTGCTGCAGCGCATTCCGCCGGCGGACCTTGTCGAAGCGCAGACCTTTCATGCCAGCCCGGGCAACCAGATCGACATGAACGCGCTCGTGTCACGGCTGGAGACGTCCGGCTTCGAACGGGTGCCGACGGTGCGCGGCATCGGCGAGTTTGCGGTGCGCGGGGGCATCCTCGACCTGTTCGCCCCCGGCTGGACCGAGGCGCTGAGGCTCGATTTCTTCGGCGACACGCTGGAATCGATTCGTGTCTTCGATGCCGCCACCCAGCGCACCACCGGCCAGCGCAAGTCGATGGCGCTGCAGGCGATGAGCGAGGTGGCGCTGACGCCCGAGACTATCAGCCGCTTCCGCCGCGCCTATATCGAGGCGTTCGGTGCGCCCTCGCGCGACGACGGGCTCTACGCGGCGGTCAGCGAAGGGCGGCGCTTCGCCGGCATGGAACACTGGCTGCCGTTCTTCTACGAGCGGCTGGAAACGGTGTTCGATTATCTGCCGGACACGCCTGTCGTGTTCGATCATCTGGCGCATGAGGCGCTGGCCGAACGCCATACGCTGATCCTCGATCACTACGAGGCCCGCAAGAAGCAGGCCGACAGCGCTTTGAAGGATGCGGTGCCTTACAAGCCGGTGCCGCCGGAGCTGCTTTACCTCTCGCCGGAAAACCTGATCGCTTCGCTCGGGCCGCGCGAAGCGATCGATTTCTCGGCCTTCGACGCCCCTGATGCCGGCGCGAAGAAAGTCTACCATGCCGGCTCGCGTCATGGCCGCAGCTTCGTCGAGGAGCGCGCCGACCCGAACGTCAATGTCTTCGACGCCGTCGTCAAGCACATCGCCGACGAGCGTGCCGCGGGCCGGCGCGTCATCATTGCCGGCTGGACCGAAGGCTCGCTCGACCGGCTTGGGCAGATCCTGGCCGAGCACCATCTCGGCAATCTCAAGCAGGTCGACACGCTGGCGGAAGCGCAAAAGCTCGAGCCGGGGCAGGCGGCTCTTGCGGTGCTGCCGCTCGAATCCGGCTTCGAGACCGAAAAACTGGCTGTCGTCGCCGAACAGGACATTTTGGGCGATCGGCTGATCCGGCGCTCGAAGCGCAAGAAGCGGCCTTCCGACTTCATCGCCGAAGCCTCGGCGCTGTCGGCCGGCGACATCGTCGTCCACGCCGACCATGGCATCGGCCGCTTCATCGGCCTGCGCACCATCGAAGCGGTCGGCGCGCCGCATGATTGCCTCGAAATCCATTACGCCGGAGACGACCGGCTGTTCCTGCCGGTCGAAAACATCGAGCTACTGTCGCGCTATGGCTCGGAATCGGCCGAAGCGACGCTCGACAAACTCGGCGGCGGCGCCTGGCAATCGCGCAAGGCGCGGCTGAAGAAACGCCTGCTCGACATGGCCGGGCAGTTGATCCGCATCGCCGCCGAACGGCAGATGCGCGCCGCACCCGCGCTGGTGCCGGCGGAAGGCCTCTATGGCGAGTTCGCCGCTCGTTTTCCCTATGAGGAAACCGACGACCAGCAGACGGCGATCGATTCGGTTCGAGACGACCTTGGCGCCGGCAAGCCGATGGACCGGCTGATCTGCGGCGACGTCGGCTTCGGCAAGACCGAAGTGGCGCTGCGCGCCGCCTTCATCGCGGCGATGGAAGGTTTTCAGGTCGCGGTGGTGGTGCCCACAACGCTGTTGTCGCGCCAGCATTTCAAAACGTTTTCGCAGCGCTTTTCCGGCCTGCCGATCCGTATTGCCCAGGCGTCGCGGCTGGTCGGCGCCAAGGAGCTGGCGGAAACCAAGAAGGGCATCGCCGAGGGGCAGGTCGACATTGTCATCGGCACGCATGCGCTGCTCGGATCCTCGATCTCGTTCAAAAGCCTTGGCTTGCTGATCATCGATGAGGAGCAGCACTTTGGCGTCAAGCACAAGGAACGGCTGAAGGACCTGAAATCCGATGTGCATGTGCTGACGCTATCGGCGACGCCGATCCCGCGCACGCTGCAACTGGCGCTGACAGGGGTGCGCGAACTGTCGCTGATCGCCACGCCGCCGGTCGACCGCATGGCGGTGCGCACCTTCATCTCGCCTTTCGATCCGCTGGTGATCCGCGAAACGCTGCTTCGGGAGCGCTATCGCGGCGGCCACTCCTTCTACGTCGTGCCGCGCATCAGCGATCTGGCCGAAATCCAAGATTTCCTGAGAGAATCCGTGCCCGAGCTGAAGGTAGCGGTGGCCCATGGCCAGATGCCGCCGGGCGAACTCGACGACATCATGAACGCCTTTTACGACGGCCAGTATGACGTGCTTTTGTCGACGACCATCGTCGAATCCGGCCTCGATATCCCGACCGCCAACACGCTGATCATCCATCGCGCCGATATGTTCGGCCTGTCGCAACTCTACCAGCTGCGCGGGCGCGTCGGCCGCTCGAAGGTGCGGGCATACGCGCTGTTCACGCTGCCGGCCAACCGCAAGCTGACCGACACCGCCGAGCGCCGGCTGAAGGTACTGCAATCGCTCGACACGCTGGGAGCAGGCTTCCAACTCGCCAGCCACGATCTCGATATCCGTGGCGCCGGCAATCTTCTGGGCGAAGAACAGTCCGGCCATATCAAGGAGGTCGGCTTCGAGCTCTATCAGCAGATGCTGGAAGAGGCCGTGGCCGAGGTGAAGGATTCGCGCGACGTCCAGGATGGCGGCTGGTCGCCGCAGATCGCCGTCGGCACGGCGGTTATGATCCCGGAAAGCTACGTGCCGGACCTTCAGCTCAGGCTGGCGCTCTATCGCCGGCTTGGCGACCTCGAAACCACCGAGGAAATCGACGCTTTCGGCGCCGAATTGATCGACCGTTTCGGTCCGCTGCCGGATGAAGTGAAGTATCTCCTGAAGATCGTTTTCATCAAGGCACTATGCCGCAAGGCCAATGTCGAGAAGCTCGACGCTGGGCCGAAAGGGGTCGTCATCCACTTCCGCAAGCGCGAGTTCTCCAACCCGGTCGGACTGGTCAAGTTCATCGGCGAGCAGGGTTCGCTGGCCAAGATCCGGCCGGATCAGAGCGTCGTTTTCGCCCGCGACTGGCCGACTGCCGAAAAACGGCTGGCCGGGTCCGCGGTAGTGATGACGCAGCTGGCGCGGCTGGTGGCGGCCTAGAAAGGCATCATCCCGCTGCTTCGTGATCGAGCAGCCGCCAGATCGAGCAGCCGCCATTCGCCACGCGGCCAAATCCGGTCTAGAATAGGAAATCGGCTTCGTGTATGGAGCCGCGATCCCCATACGGGGCCGGTTGGCGGGCGATGGCGCCCGCCTGTTTGTTTGACGCAATTCCGGACGGAAACCGTTTCTCACTATTTCCTGGGATTGCTCGGAAAGAGCGTTGGGTGCAGCGATGACGAAATGGTCGCCGAATTCGTGGAGAGCAAAGCCGATCAAGCAGGTTCCTGCCTATCCGGACCTTGCCGCGCTGAAGAATACGGAAGCCCAGCTTGCAACGTTTCCGCCGCTGGTTTTTGCAGGCGAGGCGCGCAAGCTGAAGAAGCAGCTGGCAAGCGTTGCCGCCGGCGACGCATTCCTGCTCCAAGGCGGCGATTGCGCCGAGAGTTTTGCCGAGCATGGCGCGGATAATATCCGCGACTTCTTCCGCGTCTTCCTGCAGATGTCGGTGGTGCTGACTTTCGCCGGCTCGCAGCCCGTGGTGAAGGTCGGCCGCGTCGCCGGCCAGTTCGCCAAGCCGCGTTCGTCCGACAACGAGACCAAGGGCGAAGTGACGCTGCCCAGCTATCGCGGCGACATCATCAACGGCATCGAGTTCGATGCCAAATCGCGAATCCCCGATCCCGCCCGCCAGGAAATGGCGTACCGCCAGTCGGCGGCGACGCTCAACCTTTTGCGCGCCTTCGCGCAGGGCGGCTATGCCAGCCTGGAGAACGTACATAGCTGGATGCTCGGCTTCGTGTCCGACAGCCCGCAGGGCGAGAAATACGAGTCGCTGGCCAACCGCATCACCGAGACGATGGACTTCATGAAGGCCGTCGGCATCACCTCGGAAACCAACTATGCGCTGCGCGAGACCGATTTCTACACCAGCCACGAGGCATTGCTGCTCGGCTATGAGGAGGCGCTGACCCGCGTCGATTCAACCTCCGGCGATTGGTATGCGACTTCAGGCCACATGATCTGGATCGGCGACCGCACGCGCCAGCCGGACCACGCCCACGTCGAATATTGTCGCGGCATCAAGAATCCGCTCGGCCTGAAATGCGGTCCGTCGCTGACGCCGGACGGGCTGCTGGAATTGATCGACCTGCTCAACCCGGAGAACGAGCCGGGCCGGCTGACGCTGATCGCGCGTTTCGGCTCCGACAAGGTCGCCGACTATCTGCCGAAGCTGGTGCGCGCGGTGCAGAAGGAAGGTCGCAGCGTCGTCTGGTCGTCGGACCCGATGCACGGCAACACGATCGAGGCCGCCGGCTACAAGACGCGGCCGTTCGACCGCATCCTGAAGGAGGTGCAGACCTTCTTCGAGGTGCATCGCGCCGAAGGCACGCATCCGGGCGGCATCCATGTCGAGATGACCGGCAAGAACGTCACCGAATGCACCGGTGGCGCGCGCGCCATCACGGCCGAGGAGTTGCAGGACCGCTACCACACCCATTGCGACCCGCGCCTCAATGCCGACCAGGCGATCGAACTGGCTTTCCTGGTGTCGGATCTGCTGAAGAAGAGCCATCCGGTGCAGCACAAGCAGGTCGTGAACGGTTAAGCTTGATTTCGGTCTGAACTGTTGATGGAAAAGCGCTGGAGAAATCCGGCGCTTTTCTTTTTGGAATGGATCAGTGCCCGCGTTCCCACCGCAGGCTGGCGAGACGAGGATCTGAAAAAGCTGTTCTCGAAAACTCGAAGCGCTTTTGCGGGAATTCGCAGATCGCCTGAACGCCGAAGGCGCCGAGGCGGATGCGCCAGGTCTGCGGCTCCATCGGCTTCGCCTTGGCAAAGCCCTTGCACGTCAAAAGCGCGACGTTGGCGCCCTTCAGATCGCGCGCCGATCGGTAGCGGATCGCTTCCAGCCTGGCCTCGCGGGCGGTGTCTGCGATCGCCTGGCATGCCGCATAGTCGGTCGGATGTGTCCATGCTGCCGAGTCGCGATCGAGCGGCGGGCGGGTCAGGTCAATCACCCTGGCGCATTTGATCGCCGCGGCAAAGGCCGTGTAGTCGGCGGCGTCGCGCGGCCAGGGCGTTTGCGGCGACTCGGCAAAGAACAGCAAGCGGTAGAACGCCATTTCCGCCACGGCCGTGAATATGGTCTCGGCCGCATAGTAGACTCCCAAGGTCCTGCCGGCGCGGCGGAAGCGCGAACCATGCGGATAGATCGAGCCGTAGCGGAAAGGCGTGGCCAGGAGATAATGGAGATGGCGGCATTCCTGCGGAATCTGCGGCTTGATTTCCTCGATCAACTCTTCGAGGAGAGCCTGCTCGTCGAGCGTGTCGACGAGTTTCAGGGTCGAGACGTGGTGCTGCGCCTCGACCATGCGCCAGTATTTGCCGTCGATATGGCAGGCTTCAGATGAGAGCGCGTCGGGAGTCCAGGTAGGCAATGACATCGACAAGCCCGGTAATGGTGAGGATTTTTTCGAGCGGGGCGGCATCGAACGCCGTGTTGGCGTTCTTCAGCCATGACCGCGCGACAGCCGCGTCGCCGCCGACAATGGCGTCGAGCGAGCGGAACAACCTGACGAACAGCACCGCGAGTTCGAATGGCTTAGTGCCGCGCTCAAGCAGAAATTCTTCCCTGCGCATGCGCGAAACCGTGGCTTCCGAGACGCCGATCACGGAAGCCAGCATCCTGGCGGTAACGTCCAGCAGATCGGCGGCGCGCAGCATTGCCTTGGTCAGAACCACATTTTCGGCTGAACTGGCAGCGTTTTGGGGTCGCATAGCGGATGTCTTCCCGTTTCCACAGAAAATATAGGCCGAAAAATTTCACGTGGAAAGGGGCGGCCGCAGAAATCTGGATGCGATGGCGGCCAGGAGTAGGACTAATCCTTCTTGTAGAGCAGCCAGCTCTTGCCGGCGCGTCCGGCCATCGTCGAATGCTTGGTCACGCGGTTGCGCCCGCTGAGTTTCGAACGGTAGAGCGCCCGGTCGGCTTTGCTGTAGAGGTCTTCCGGCCCCTCGGCCTCGGATGCCATGCAGATGCCCATCGAGACGGTGACGGTGCCGTAATTCGTGCCGGTCTGGCTGCTGGTGAATGGCGTCTGTTCGATCAGGGCGCGAATTCGGTCCGCGACGTCATAGGTGGCATCCTCGCTGGCGCCCTCGATGATCAGCGCGAACTCCTCGCCGCCAGTGCGCGCGACGAACATGTCGCCGCGAATGCTGGTCTGGAAAATGTCGGCGATGATCTGGAGGATCTTGTCGCCGACCGGATGGCCGTACCTGTCATTTATGTCCTTGAAACGATCGATATCGGCAAGGATGAGGGCGTTGAACAGGATGCCCTTGTTGCTGGTGTAGATCCTGGTGATTTCCTTGTCGAAGGCGCGCCGGTTCCAGATATGGGTCAACGGGTCGGTGTCGGCCAGCCGCTTGTATTCCTCGAGCTTCGACTTGACGCTCTCGAGTTCGGCCGTCTTGTCGCTGAGCGTCAAGGCGACCTGCCGGCCATGATCGATCGTCGAATTGGTGGCAGTTGCCATGGCATTCGCGATCTTCTGGAGAAGGTCCTGGGAAAGAAGGCTGCGGCTGCTGAGGCCGCTCGACGTCTCATCGAGAAGCCTGCCGTATTTCTCAATGTGGCTGCGTTCGCTCCTCAACAGCGAAGCGATGTCCTCGAGTTCCTTGGCGATGACCTCCCTGGCATGCTCGACGATGCCGGGGCCATGGTTCTGGGCAAAGAAGGTACGGCCGATCTGGTCCAGCTCGTCCTGCGTCGGCCGGCTGCTCAGCGACACGACGGCCAGACTGAGTTCGCGATTGGAGCCGTTCAAGGCCTCGTAGAAGATCTCGTAATTGCGCGGCAGGCCGAGTACGCCCAACTGGCGCATCGTCGCGAGGACGGTGGTGGCGATATCCGTGCTTCTTTCAGTCTGGGCTATCATCGGCTGCATGTTCTGCTACTTCCCCCTGGACATCGCCGTGGACTGGCGGACATCCATTGTCGCCGACCCGGGGGACGCTATTTCATTGCAATACCTCGCGCAGGCGTGTCCCCACCCGTGACCTTCGCGTGGCATAACATAAATGCGGTAGCGCTAAAGTTTCCTTAATTCGCGTAGTCCCACCGGTTTTCTCAGCCTGCCTCGGTGGAGGCTTAACCTGTGCACCAATAAATCCAAGACAATGCCGGTCCGCCGGCCCGCGTTCGAAACCCGCGCGTTACGATGTTCCAAAAATGCCGAATTTCGAATTCGCCACGCAAATGGATGTCGCATTTGCTTGCTTGTGGTTGCCTCAAAGCTGGAATTCTGGCGGAGTTTCGTCCAAGGAGGAGTTGAAATGCGTGACAGTCACGAGGGGTCTTGCTTGTGCGGAGCGGTCCGCTTCAGAGCGCACGGGCCGCTGCGCGGTGTCGTCTATTGCCATTGCTCGCAGTGCAGGAAGCAGAGCGGACACTTCTATGCCGCGACCAATGTCGCCGATGCCGACATCGTGGTCGAAGGCACCGAAAGCATCACCTGGTACGAGGCGTCTTCCTTCGCAAGGCGCGGTTTCTGCAAGAACTGCGGGTCGCTGCTGTTCTGGAAACCTCGCGACGACGCATACATTTCGGTTCTGGCGGGATCGTTCGATGAGCCGACGGACCTTCGGGGCGAATGCCATATTTTCGTCGGCGACAAGGGCGACTATTACGCCATCGATGACGGACTGCCGCAATTCGAAAAGTCGACACCGTCGATCAAGGTCCTGCCGGACGAATGAATTTTGGGCGAGCAGCCTTATTCCATTGATCGGGTCATTGCTTTATCCCGTGCCGGTGATTCGGAAAGGGGTTTGGGCATGCAGCGGCTGATCCACGCGTATTTTAACTCGCTGCGGGCGTTTCGCAAGCTGGCCGTCAGCGAAAGGGCCTTCCAGCAGGAGCTCATGCTGCTTGTGCTCGCCCTGCCGCTCGGCTGGTTCGTTTCGATCTCGTGGCGCGGTTATGCCTTGCTGATCGGCGCGGTGCTGCTGCTGATCATGGTCGAAGTGCTGAACACCGGGATCGAGGCGGCGTGCGATGCCTTTAGCCGGGAATTCAACGTCGACATCCAGTTGGCCAAGGATTGCGGTTCGCTGGCGGTGCTGATTTCGGTCGTCATCGTTGCCGGGGTCTGGGGCATCGCCATCATCGAGCGGATCGCAGGGGTGCCGATCTAAGTCGTGGGCGGCTTGTCCACGGCGTGATGAGTAAGGATCGTCATTGTTCCTTGCCGCGCTCCTTTTTGGCGATGTGGTGGGCGAAAAGCCAGGCAAGCACGGCCACCGCAAGACCGATGCCCAACCCGATCAGCAGCCGTTCATGGCGGACCAGCGCCTGGCCGATGAGGCGCTCGGCGCCCAACCCGAAAAAATAGCCGATAGTGCTGAACAGCACCGCCCAGACCGCCGATGAAATGGCGTTGAGCAGGATGAAGCGCGGTACTGCTATGGTTGAAAGTCCTGCCGCGACACCGCCGACCAGGCGCATGCCGTAGACATAACGGTTCGACAGCACGAAGATGTTGGGGTGGGTGTTGAGCAGACGGTAGGCGCGGCGGAAACCCGGCCGTTTGCGCAACCTGACGACGTAGCGATGGTCGGCGAATCTTCTGCCGAGGATGAAGAAGGATGTGTCGCCGATGAAGGCGCCGAGGGCGGCGACGACATAGGCATGCCAGAGGACGAAAACATGCTGGTGGGCGAAGAAGCCGCCGAGGATGGCGGCACTTTCACCTTCAGCGACACAGCCTAGAAAGACGGCGATCAACCCATATTGGTCGATGAAATCGTGGACAAGCCCAGTCATCAAGACGACTGCTGTTTCGGCAGCCGCCGGTCGAGCTTCTCGACCAGCGCCGCCAGTCGCACGATCTCGTCGCGCATGCCGATGATCTGGCCATGGCGCAGTTCGTCGAGCTTTTCATGCAGCGCCATGATCTCGATCTCGGCCTTCAGATTGACCTCGTAATCGTGGGCGGCGTCGATGCGGTCGCGCTCGGTCTGGCGGTTCTGCGCCATCATGATCACCGGCGCCTGCAAGGCGGCGACCATCGACAGTACGAGGTTCAGGAAGATGAACGGGTAGGGGTCGAAGGCATCGCGCGACAGGAGCCAGACATTGCCTGATGTCCACAGGACTAGAAAGGCGATGAAGGTGAGGATGAAGGACCAGGAGCCGCCGACGCGGGCGATCGTATCGGCAAGCCGGTCGCCAAAGGTCTGGTGGAAGGCGACGGCCTTGTTGGTGTCCCTGGAGATCGTGGTGCGCTCGAGTGTCGATTGCAGCACCCGGTTTTCGAGCTGACTGAGGCCGTCCGGCCGTCGCTTGAGCCAGCGGTTCGCCAGGTCGTCGATCGTCTTGTTCATGGCCGTCTCCAGGGTCTTGGCTGGCGATAGAGGTAGAGGCTGCCGGGTCCTGCGGGAAGTGCTACATTGTGGCGAAGAGCGAGGACTGATGGCCGACTTTCAGAAAATTCGCCTGCGCGCGGCAAAACGCAAGGGCGGCGAAGCCGAACTTGCGTCGCTGCTGGGGCCGGTGCCCGACAACGCGGCCGTTGCCGACATCGCGGATAACCGCATTCTCTCGACGATGGCCGAGCGTGTGTTCGCCGCCGGTTTTGTCTGGCGCGTCATCGAACAGAAATGGCCCGGCTTCGAGGAGGCGTTCCTCCATTTCGAGCCGAAGCGGCTCTTGTTCCAGCCTGACGATTTCTGGCACGACCTGACGGCGGACCAACGCATCGTGCGCAATCCGCAGAAGATCAAATCGGTTCGTGAGAACGCTGCTTTTGTCGAGCGCGTATCCAGGGAACATGGCGGTTTTGGCAATTTCCTCGCGGAATGGCCTGATGACGACCAGGTCGGGCTGATGGCGTATCTCGGCAAGCATGGCAGCCGGCTCGGCGGCAACACTGGCCAGTATTTCCTGCGCTGGCTGGGCTGGGACGCCTTCGTCATTTCGGCCGACATGGCGGCCGCGCTTCGCGACGCGGGGCTCGATATCGCGGAAAACCCGACATCGAAGAAGGACCTCGGCAAGATCCAGGTCCAGATCAACCAATGGGCGGCCGAGACAGGTCTGCCGCGCCGGCACATCTCGCGCATCCTGGCGATGTCGATCGGCGACAACCATTCTCCGCAAGCGTTGCGAGAATATATGGGCGAGGACTGATTCCAGGCTCCGAGGCACGATCAACATCCCGTCGACCGAACTGACACGATCTGTCGATCGGTCCGACACGATCTGTCGATCGGTCGGGGGTGGTCCAAACGAACGCCATTGCGGGGCGAATTTTGCCGCGCTAAGTCAGCAGGCATGACCCAGAAGCCCGACCTACTGCGCATCGCCGTCGCCCAGCTCAATCCCACGGTCGGTGATGTCGCCGGCAACCTCGCCAAAGCCCGTGAGGCGAGGGCGGATGCTGCCCGGCAGGGCGCCGACCTCGTGCTCTATACCGAGCTTTTCCTCGCCGGCTATCCGCCGGAGGATCTGGTGCTGAAGCCGGCGTTCCTGAAGGCCTGCGAAAAGGCGGCACAGGACTTTGCCGCCGATACCGCCGATGGCGGTCCGGGCGTCATCATCGGCACGCCACTGAAGCGCAACAGCGGCACGCACAATTCGATCATCTTCGCCGATGGCGGCAAGATCATCGCCGAACGCTACAAGCTCGATCTGCCGAATTATGGCGAATTCGACGAGAAGCGCGTCTTCCAGGCCGGGCCCGAGATCCAGGGGCCGGTCAATTTCCGTGGCGTGCGGGTCGGAATCCCGATCTGCGAGGACATCTGGGGCGATATCGGCATCTGTGAGACGCTGGCCGAGAGCGGGGCGGAAATCCTGCTGGTGCCGAATGGCTCGCCTTACTACCGGGCCAAGATCGATGTCCGCCACCAGGTGGTCATACGACAGGTCATCGAATGCGGGCTGCCGATCATCTACGCCAACCAGCTTGGCGGCCAGGACGAGCTGATCTTCGACGGCGCGTCGTTTGCCATAGGTTCCGACAAGACGCTCGCCTTCCAGATGAGCCAGTTCGAGGAAGCTGTCGACGTCACCACCTGGAAGCGAAAAGGTGATGGCTGGGCCTGCTCGGAAGGCCCGATGTCCAAAATCCCGGAGAGGGAAGAGGCCGACTATCGCGCCTGCATGCTGGGTTTGCGCGACTACGTCAACAAGAACGGCTTCAAGAACGTCGTTCTCGGCCTCTCCGGTGGCATCGATTCGGCGATCTGCGCGGCGCTTGCCGTCGATGCGCTCGGCGAGGAGCGGCTGCGCGCGGTGATGATGCCGTATCGCTATACCTCGAAGGATTCGCTCAAGGACGCCGAGGACTGCGCCCGCGCGCTCGGCTGCCGTTACGACATCGTGCCGATCTTCGAGCCGGTCGAGGGCTTTCTGCACACCCTGACGCAGCTTTTCGAGGGCACTGAGGAAGGCATCACCGAGGAAAACCTGCAAAGCCGCGCACGCGGCACGATCCTGATGGCGATCTCCAACAAGTTCGGCTCGATGGTCGTGACGACCGGCAACAAGAGCGAGATGTCGGTCGGCTACGCCACGCTCTATGGCGACATGAATGGCGGCTTCAATCCGATAAAAGACCTCTACAAGATGCAGGTCTACGCATTGTCGCGCTGGCGCAATTCGCATGTGCCGCCGGGCGCGCTCGGGCCTTCGGGCGAAGTGATTCCGAACAACATCATCGACAAGGCGCCGTCGGCGGAGCTACGCGAGAACCAGACCGATCAGGACTCGCTGCCGCCCTATCCGGTGCTGGACGATATCCTCGAGTGCCTGGTCGAGAACGAGATGGGCGTCGACGATATCGTCGCGCGCGGCCATGACCGGGCGACGGTGACACGCATCGAGCATCTGCTCTACATCGCCGAATACAAACGCCGGCAGGCCGCACCCGGCGTGAAGATCACCAAAAAGAACTTCGGCCGCGACCGCCGCTATCCCATTACCAACCGTTTCAGGGATCGCGGCTAGACCGCCGGGTCCCGGCTGGAAGCCTGCGCCATGTGGCCCGGGCGAGGGAGTAGCCATGCTCGATTGTGAGATCAGTTTCGACCTGTCGCGGATCGATTTCCGCGCGACCTCCGACCTGTTGATGGCGAGCTACTGGGGCGCCGGGCGCAGCGATGAGATGCATCGCCGTGCCTTTGCCAATTCGCTGTGCGCCGCCGCTTTTGTCGACGGCAAGCAGGTCGGTTTCGGCAGGGCGATTTCCGACCGAACGGTGTTCGCCTATCTCGCCGACATCATCATCTGGCCGGAATATCGCGGGCAAGGCATTGGCTCGCGACTGGTGCAGGCTCTTCTCGATCATCCCGACCTCGGCACCGTCTCGCACTGGAGCCTGTCGACCGGCGATGCGCATGGGGTTTACGAGAAGCTTGGCTTCAACCGTCGACCGACGGCCGGTACATGCGCCTCGATCGCATTCCGCAATGAAAGGCGCGCGGCTGTGACTTGCACCGACGTTGTTGCAAAATAACCTCAGTGCTTGGACCAGATAGACTTTTGGCGTGAGCTCGTCTTGGCGTTGCATCTGAGCGTCTCTATAAGAACCATTCCGCAATTCATTTGCGGGAGGTCTGAATGGCAGTATTTCAAATGCGAGGCCGCAAAGCCTAAGTCTCTACCGGCGCTGGACGGGGATCTATTTTCCGTGCCGAAACCGGATCGAGCGCAGGCTCATGCCGATGCCGGTCGCCGCCCGACCACGGGCGAGTCGCCAAATATGCCACTCCGCATTCTGGGCAATCATTAGCCCGTTGAGGGGCGTCTTCAATCTTCGACCTTACTGGGATCGGGCTCGTTTGCGCCCGAAATGACATCATGGCTCGTTTCAAAATCGATTTGCGCGCGAGCGCCTTTCGCAGCGTTCTTGGCTTTACGCTCACTCATTGGCGACGCCAGCCGTGGCGGCTTTCGCTCATCATGGGTGGTTTCCTGCTGTCGACGCTGGCCGACGTTCTGACGCCGCTCTATTCCGGCCGGCTGGTCGACGCCGTGGCCAGCAGCGCCGGCGCGGACGCGATTGCCTGGAATGCCGCGATGACGGCGTTTTCAATGCTGATGGCGCTCGCTCTGACCGGGGTCGCGCTGCGCAACCTCGCCTTCATGGCGATCGTCGAACTGACGCTGAAGATGATGGCCGACATCGCCGCCGATTCCTTCCATCGCGTCCAGCGCTTTTCCACGGATTGGCATGCCAACAGCTTTGCCGGCTCGACGGTGCGCAAGGTGACGCGCGGCATGTGGGCGCTCGACCTGCTCAACGACACCATCCTCATCGCTCTGCTGCCGTCGGTCGTCATGCTCATCGGTTCGACGCTGCTGCTCGGCTGGTTCTGGCCGCTGATGGGTGCCGTGGTTGCAGCCGGTTCCGTGCTGTTCATCATGGTGACGACGATGCTGTCGCTTGGCTATGTCGCGCCGGCGGCACGGCTCGCCAACACCTGGGACACGCGCCTCGGCGGCTCGCTGGCCGACGCGGTGAGCTGCAATGCCGTGGTCAAAGGGTTTGGCGCCGAGGAGCGCGAGGAGCAACACCTCGCCAGGATCGTCGCCAAATGGCGTGCACGAACGCGGCGCACCTGGGTGCGCGGCACCATCAACGGCACCACGCAAGGGGCGCTGCTGCTGGTCATGAGAGCGGCGGTCATCGGCCTGGCGCTGATGCTGTGGTCGTGGGGGCAGGCAAGCGCGGGCGATGTCGCTTTCGTTCTGACCTCGTTCTTCGTTTTGCAGGGTTATCTCAGGGATATCGGCACGCATATCCGCAATTTGCAGCGCTCGATCAACGACATGGAGGAACTGGTCGATTTCCAGGCCGAACCGCTCGGGATCGAGGACCGGCCTGGCGCCAAGCCGATCCGGATCACGCAAGGGCGCATCGGCTTCGACCATGTCACCTTTCACTACGGCAGTCACCGATCGCCGCTCTATCGCGACTTTTCGGTCGATATCGCGCCGGGTGAACGTGTCGGCCTCGTCGGCCATTCAGGTTCGGGCAAGACAACCTTCGTCAAGCTCATCCAGCGGCTCTATGACGTGAATGCGGGAAAAATCCTGATCGACGGTCAGGACATCTCGCAGGTGGCGCAGGCGTCGCTGCGCGGGCAGATCGCCATCGTCCAGCAGGAGCCGATCCTGTTCCACCGGTCGCTGGCCGAAAACATCGCCTATGCCCGGCCGACGGCGACGCAGGATGAGATCGAGCATGCAGCAAGGCTAGCGAGCGCGCACGACTTCATCACCAATCTGCCGAAAGGGTACGGCACGCTGGTCGGCGAGCGGGGCGTGAAACTGTCGGGCGGCGAGCGGCAGCGCGTGGCGATCGCACGCGCTTTCCTGGCCGATGCGCGCATCCTGATCCTGGACGAGGCGACATCGAGCCTCGATTCGGAATCGGAGGTGCTGATCCAGCAAGCGATGGAGCGGCTGATGGTCGGCCGCACGACGCTGGTCATCGCGCACCGGCTTTCGACGGTGCGGGCGCTCGACAGGCTGCTGGTCTTCGATCGCGGCAAGATCGTCGAGGAAGGCTCGCATGACGAGCTGATCCGGCTGAAGGGCGGCATCTACCGCCGGCTGTTCGAGCGTCAGGCATTGGAGCTGACCAAGGGCTTGGTGATCTGACCGGAAGTGTTGCAGGGCCGCGTCCGGCGGGGCGCGGCCCCCGCATTCCCGAACAGACGTTCGTTGCGCCGCCCAGGCACCAGGCTGCCCGGTCTTTTCATCGCGCGCGTCATGTTCTATGTCTTCCGCACGGCGCGGGGGCGCGTCTTGTCAATCGCAAAAGCATCCGGTACGCCCCGCTCATGACCGTTACCGTTCGTTTCGCCCCGTCGCCGACCGGCCGCATCCATATCGGCAATGCGCGCACCGCTTTGTTCAACTGGCTCTTCGCCATGAACAACAGGGGACGGTTCATCCAGCGCTTCGACGACACCGACATCGCCCGCTCGAAGCAGGAATTTTCCGACGCCATCCTCTACGATCTGCATTGGCTGGGCATTTTCCCGGACGCCACCGAATACCAGTCGCGGCGCTTCGAAATCTATGACGCGGCGGTCGAGCGGCTGAAGGCGGCGGGCGTTCTCTATGCCTGCTACGAAACCCCGGAGGAGCTCGATCTCAGGCGAAAGGTGCGCCGTACGCGCGGCTTGCCGCCGGTCTACGGCCGCGAGGCATTGGCGCTGACGCAAGAGCAGGTGGCCGAGTACCAGACCGATGGTCGCCGGCCGCACTGGCGCTTCCTCTTGCCCAATTTCTCCGGCGATCCGCAGCAGCCGGAGCGCACCGAGATCCACTGGAACGATCTGGTGCGCGGCGAGGAGACTGTCGACCTTGCCTCGTTGTCCGACCCTGTTCTGGTGCGCGAGGACGGCACCTATCTCTACACGCTGCCTTCGGTAGTCGACGATATCGAGATGGGCGTCAGCCATGTCATCCGCGGCGACGACCACGTCACCAACACCGGCGTGCAAATCGCCTTGTTCAAGGCGCTGGGTGCCGAACCGCCAGTCTTCGGCCACCATAATCTCCTGACGACCGCGTCGGGCGAGGGCCTGTCCAAGCGCACCGGCGCGCTTTCCATCGAAAGCCTCCGCGAGGACGGGATCGAGCCGATGGCCGTCGCTTCTCTCGCCGTGCTGGTCGGCACTTCGGAGAACGTCGCGGCAGTGGCGACGATGAGCGAGCTTGCCGAGCGGTTCGATCCGGCGGCGACCTCGAAATCCGCGGCCAAATTCGATCCCGACGAGCTGTTCGTGCTCAACCGCACGCTGCTGCACCACATGCCATTCGCCGAGGCGAGGGACCGGCTGATCGTGCTCGGCATCTCCGGCGAACAGGCCGAGCCGTTCTGGCTGGCGGTGCGAGGCAATCTCGATAGGCTGGCCGATGCGGTGGGCTGGTGGCGTATCCTGCGCGAGGGGCCGCAGGAGACGCCGGATTTCTCCGATGACGACCGCGATTTCCTCGGCCAGGCGTTCGATCAGCTGCCGGAGGAACCCTGGAACGGGACGGTCTGGAAGGACTGGACGGGCAAGATCAGGGAAGCGACCGGGCGCAAGGGCAAGGCGCTGTTCATGCCGCTCAGGCTTGCTCTTACCGGATTGCCTTCGGGGCCGGAGCTTGCAGATCTATTGCCGCTGATGGGTCGGGAAGGAACGTTGGCCCGACGACCCTGACTTTACGCTGGTCCGGCGGCACCGCCGACACGGGCAATGTCACGGGTTTTGCGGAAAGCCGCTTCATGGCTTCGCGGTCGAGCCCACCCTCGACGTTCGCCAGGGTTTCCGGATCGGCGCCCGGATCGGGTTTGGAAACCGGGACCGGAATGACCGGCGCCGCGTTCGTTTCAGGCTTCGACTGTTCCGGTTTGGGTGGGTTGCCGGCGATGATCTGGAAATTCTGCGCGGCGTTGCAGCCGCAAGCCGGCGGCCGCGACATGTCGGATTGCTTGTAGAGATAGGCGGTCGGCAATTCGCTGTAGGGCCTGCCGGTGACCGATGAGGTCATCGACGCCGAATCGTCGTCCATGCCGCGCGAATAGAAGACCTGCATCTCGGTGCCGGGGCAGCTCGATTCGCAATTCTTCTGGTCGCGTTCGAAATCGCCGATGGAAGCCGAGTTCGACATCGGGAAGAAATAGCCGTCACAGGTGCGCACGCAAGACGTGTGGAATTCACCGCCAACGCTTGGAAAATCCGGCACGCCGGGCCGGTTGAGCACCCGGCGAACGTTGCGCTCCTCGCCGGGATCGTCAGGTTGGTCCAGCGCGTCTAGTGTATCGGGCTGCCGGCTATTGCCGCCGAAAAGCTGGTCGAACAGATTGGTGTCGCCGTCTTCGCGGTTCGCCTCCAGTAAAGGCTCGCGCCGCGGCGCAATGGTGTCGTCGCGGCAATCGTTGGCGTCGAGCGCCGCGAGGATGCGCTTGCTGTCACGGCGCGAGCCACCGCCGGCCAGTCGCTCGCGTTTGGCTTGCAAGGCGTCGAGATTGGCGTTCATGCGGTCGATGGTGGCATTGAGTGCGGCGCATTCGTTGACGTTGCGGGAAAACAGCGAAAAACCGCATCCGGCCCTGCTCGCCTGGCCGCGGGCCTTTGAAATCTGTTCTTGCTGTCTTTCGATCGCGGCATCGTATTTCCGGACCATCGCCGGACCACCGCCGCCGCCGCGCGAGGCCATCGCGAGATCGGCCTCCAGCTGGCGGCAGATCCGCGAGGCAGCCTGTGGCTCGGTGACCGCGGCGCCGGAAAGCAGGAGGCCAAGCAGCACGGCAGCGTACGCCTGCTTCCACCCCGCGCTTGTCATCCGCCCAAACTCCGCCTGTTCGTCCGCGAGGCTATCGTGTTCGCGGTTAACCGCAGTTTATCGTACAATCCGCGTTTAGCCCAGATTGACGACCGCCTGCGCCTTGTGCGCGGCCTCCACGACCGCCAGGGCCGTCATGTTGACGACGCCTCGCGACGTCACCGATGGCGTCAGGATATGCGCCGGCTTATCGGTGCCGAGCAGGATCGGCCCGACATGCAGCGCGTCCATCATGGCGCGCAACGCCGTCAGCGTGATGTTGGCCGAATCGAGATTCGGGAAGACCAGCAGATTGGCCTCGCCCTTCAGTCGCGAATGCGGATAGACGCGCTGGCGCAGAGGCTCCGACAAGGCGGAATCGGCATGCATTTCGCCGTCGCACTGCAAGTCCGGCGCGATGCGCGCCAGGATCGCCGCCGCCTGCCGCATCTTCAGCGCGCTTGGCGAATCGCGCGAGCCGAAATCCGAATGCGACAGCAACGCTGCCTTCGGCTCGATGCCGAAGCGCTGGATCTCCTCGGCCGCCAGCACCGTCATCTCGGCGATCTCCTCGGCCGTCGGATCGACGGAGACGTGGGTGTCGGTCAGAAAAATGATGCCGCGCTGCGAAATCAGCATGGAAAGCGTCGAAAGATCGTAGTCCTTGATGCCGGCGCGTGGCCCGATGATCAGCGTCACGTTGCGCAGGTGCCGCTCGAACCGTCCCTCGAGGCCGCAGACCATGGCATCGGCATCGCCGCGCTTCAGCGCCAGCGCGGCGATCACCGTGTTGTCGGTGCGCACCATGGTGCGCGCGGCTTCCGTCGTCACGCCACGCCGGCCGGCGAGTTCGATCAGCAGGTCGACATAGTGGCGGTAGCGCGGATCGTCCTCTGGATTTATGAGGCCGAAATCGACGCCCGGCTTGATGCGCAGCCCGTAGCGCTTGAGCCTGACCTCGATGACATGCGGACGGCCGATCAGGATCGGCTCGGCAATGCCTTCCTCGAGCACGACCTGGGCGGCGCGCAGCACGCGTTCGTCCTCGCCGTCGGCATAGATGACGCGCTTGGCACTCGATGCCTTGGCGGAGGAGAAGACCGGCTTCATTACCAGGCCGGAGCGGAAGACGAAGCGGTTCAGCTTGTCGATATAGGCGGCGAAATCGGTGATCGGCCTTGTCGCGACACCGGTTTCGCAGGCAGCCTTGGCGACGGCCGGCGCAATGCGCAGGATGAGGCGCGGATCGAAGGGCGAGGGGATCAGGAACTCAGGCCCGAAGACCGGCGTCTCGCCGGAATAGGCGCGTGCGGCGACGTCCGAAGGCTCTTCACGGGCAAGGGCGGCGATGGCGCGCACCGCGGCCATCTTCATCTCCTCGTTGATGGCGCTGGCGCCGCAGTCGAGCGCGCCGCGGAAGATGTAGGGAAAGCACAGGACATTGTTGACCTGATTGGGAAAATCGGAGCGGCCCGTGCAGATCATCGCATCGGGACGTGCCGCGCGAGCGACTTCCGGCATGATCTCCGGATTGGGATTGGCAAGCGCCAGGATCAGCGGTTTCGGCGCCATGTGCTGGAGCAGTTCAGGTTTCAGCACACCTGCCGCCGAGAGGCCGAGGAAAACGTCGGCGCCGGATATGACGTCGGCCAGCGTGCGCGCCTCGGTGTCCTTCACATAAGGATCTTTCCAGCGGTCCATCTCGTCGACACGACCCTTGTAGGCGACGCCGAAACGGTCGGTGACCCAGATGTTTTCCACCGGCGCGCCAAGCGAGACCAAAAGATTGAGGCAGGCAAGCGCGGCGGCGCCGGCGCCCGAGGTGACGATCTTTATGTCCGATATGGCCTTGCCGGCGAATTCCAGCCCGTTGAGCACGGCGGCGGCGACGATGATGGCAGTGCCATGCTGGTCGTCGTGGAACACCGGTATGCCCATGCGGGCCTTGAGCCGTTCCTCGACTTCAAAACACTCCGGCGCTTTGATGTCCTCGAGGTTGATGCCGCCAAAGGTCGGCTCCAGCGCCGCGACGGTCTCGACCATGCGCTCGATCTCCGGCGCGTCGATCTCGATGTCGAAGACGTCGATGCCGGCAAACTTCTTGAACAGGACGGCCTTGCCTTCCATCACCGGCTTGGAGGCCAGCGGCCCGATATTGCCGAGGCCGAGCACCGCCGATCCATTGGAGACGACACCGACCAGATTGGCGCGTGCGGTGTAGTCGGCGGCGGTCGCCGGGTTGTCGCGGATTTCCAGGCAAGGGGCGGCGACGCCAGGTGAATAAGCGAGCGCCAGGTCGCGCTGGTTGCCGAGCGGCTTGGTCGCCTGGATCTCGAGCTTTCCCGGCCTTGGGTGTTTGTGGAAATAAAGGGCGGCCTCGTCGAGGTCCGAACGTGCCGTTTTTTTGTTCTCGCCTTCCATGCGGCCGCTCCCTCGAAACCTGCTACGACGGTCCTTTTAGCATGCGGCCGAGATTTTTCGCGATGCTAAATGACGCGCTGGAAGCTTTGAGCGCCGGCGCGTCGAAAACCATTATCAGTCAGGTACTTACGGCTATCTGCTGCCAGATAAATCCCGGTGCTTCATCGGCGCGCCAATCAAAAGGCGCTGACGTAGAGGCCGCCGTCGACCGGTATATTCTGGCCGGTCAGATAGCCGGCATGGACCGAGCACAGGAAGGCACATATCTGGCCGAATTCCTCCGGCGTGCCGAGCCGCTTGGCCGGTACGTCGGCGCTGATGCGCGTCTTGCGCGCCGCCGCCGCGGCGGGATCCTCCGGAGTGCCGGCCTCATGCGGGCCGCGCAGCCGGTCGGTGTCGAGTTTGCCCGGCAGGAGACTGTTGATGGTCACATTGCGGTCGATCACCGTTCTCGCCACGCCGGCAAGGAACGAGGTCAGGCCAGCGCGCGCGCCCGACGACAGGTCGAGGCCGGGGATGGGGACGTAGACCGACAGCGAGGTGATGTTGACGATGCGGCCGAAGCCGCGTGCCGCCATGCCGTCGATGACGGCCTGGACCAGTTCGATCGGCGTTACCATGTTCTGGGTGACGCCTTCGAGGATCTTGGTGCGATCGAGTTCACGGAAGTCGCGAAGCGGCGGGCCGCCATTGTTGTTGACGAGGATATCCGGGTCGGGACAGGCGGCGAGCAGCGCCTTCTGCACCTCCGGCTTCGACACGTCGCCGACGACCTCAGTCACCGTCACGCCATAGCGCTCGCGCAGCTCCGCGGCGGTCTTGCCCACCAGTCCGGCGTTGCGCCCGTTGACGACGATGTCGCAGCCGGCTTCGGCCAGCGCCATGGCGCAGCCGCGCCCAAGCCCCTTGCTCGACGCGCAGACGATCGCCTTCTTTCCGCGAATACCGAGATCCATGACGATTTCTCCTGTGATTTGCCGGGCAAGCTAGCCCTTGGGCTGGCCCAATCGCAACCGTCATACGGTTGTTGCATGAATCGGGGCATAGGCTCTGGCGAAGGCAATGGTGAAATCGCGATGTCAGGCCAAGAGCCCCGCACTTTCCGCAGTATGTTCATTTCCGACGTCCATCTGGGCTCGAAAGCGGCGAAGGCCGAGTTCCTGATCGATTTCCTGCGTCACCACGATGCCGATATCATCTATCTGGTCGGAGACATCGTCGACGGCTGGCGATTGCGGCGCAGCTGGCACTGGCCGCAAAGCCACAACGACGTCATCCAGAAATTGCTGCGCAAGGCACGCAAGGGCGCCAGCATCACCTATATCGCCGGCAACCACGACGAATTCGCCCGCCAGTTTCAGGGCGTGCATTTCGGCGGCATCGTCGTCGCCGACCGTGCCATCCACGAAACAGCCGACGGCAAGCGCCTGCTCGTCATCCATGGCGATCAGTTCGACACCGTCGTCCACAATGCGCGCTGGCTCGCTTATCTCGGCGACCATGCCTATGACGCCGCCATGCTGGTCAACCGCGTGGTGACGCGGCTGCGCCAGCTGCTCGGCCTGCCATACTGGTCGTTTTCGTCCTGGGCCAAGGTCAACGTCAAGAAGGCGGTCAATTTCATCGGCTCGTTCCAGACCATGCTGACCGAGGAAGCGCGCCGCTCGCATGTCGACGGCGTGATCTGCGGCCACATCCACCATGCCGCGATCGAGAATTTCGAGGACGTGCGGTACATCAATACCGGTGACTGGGTGGAAAGCTGCACGGCCGTGGTCGAGCATTTCGACGGGCGGATGGAAATCCTGACCTGGGCCCATGTCCTGCCCGAAGCGCCGGACGAGCCCTTCATCCCGATGCTCATAGAGGACAGGGTGATCCAGGCCGCCTGACTCCGAACGGCCGCGGATTTCGGTTAGTCCAGCCGGTTTCGCCGGTTTTTCCGACGTGTTAAGGCATCGATCTACGTCGCCGGCTGGTCGAACGCGGCGTAATTGGATCGATTCATGCCGCTGCCGCCGCTTTCGCCGGAACAACTCGTCAAGCCGCGCCATTTCGAACTGCGCATGGGTCTGATCTTCGCGACACTGTTCGTGTCGCTCGGCACCCATCTGCCTTATTTCCCGCTCTGGCTGCAGGCCAACGGGTTTCACGCCGAGCAGATCGCCGTCATCCTGGCCGCGCCGATGTTCCTGCGCGTGGTGACGACGCCGCTGCTGACCGCGCTGGCCGACAGGGCGAGGGACCGCGCCGATGTCTATGTCGCGCTGGTGGCTGCGTCACTGCTGTTGTCGGCGGGTTATTTCCTGACTCCAACCTATTTCGTCGTGCTTGCGGTATCGCTGCTGCTGACCATCGTGTGGACACCACATTCGCCGCTCGCCGATTCGCTGGCGCTTTCGGGCGTGCGCCGCTTCGGCTCCAACTACACCAGCATGCGCAAATGGGGTTCGATCTCCTACCTGTTCGCCAATATAGCCGGTGGCTTCATCCTTTCGGCAACCGGTCCCGGGGCGGTTCCGGTCATCATTTTCGTGGCGCTGGCGGCGGCACTCGCGGCGGGATTGCTGGCACCGCGTCTTGGCCGTCCGCGCCGCGCCTCGCCACTGTCGGCCACCGACATCCACCATTTGGCGCCAAAACTCCTCAACCCCTATTTCCTGTATTTTTCCATCGGCGTCGGCGTCATCACGGCCAGCCATGCATTCCTCTATGGCTTCGTCTCCATCTACTGGAAATCGATCGGCATCAGCGATTCGGTGGTGGGGCTGCTATGGGCTTGGGGCGTGGTGTCGGAAGTCTGCATGTTCATGATGTTCACCCGCTTCTTCGGCTCGTTTTCCGTCGTGTCGATCATGGTGATAGCGGGGATCGGCGCCATCGTGCGCTGGATCGCCTTTCCGCTGGTCTGGCCGCTCGGCCTCGGCGTTGCCGGATTTTTCGGCGTCCAGACGCTGCACTCGGTCTCGGTGGCGCTGGTGCTGATCGGCTTGCAGAAGATGATCGGCGAAACGGTCTCCGAGGAGCGGACCGGCGCCGCCCAAGGCATTGCCTATTTCTCCAACGGCTTCTTCATGGCGGTGGCGACACTGGCGTCGGGCCCGCTCTACGACCGTTTCGGTGTCGACGGTTTCTTTGCCATGATCCCGATCGCCTTGATCGGCCTCGCATTGATCGGGCTTGCGGCGCGCTCAGCCCCACAGCGCCGTATCGGGCGGTGATACCAGCGATCCCTGGTAGACGAGGCCGGGGACGCGGTCCCTGGCAAGCAGCAGCGGACCATCGAGGTCGACGAAATCGGCGTCCTGGGCGAGCAGGACGGCCGGCGCCATCGCCAGCGACGTGCCGACCATACAGCCGACCATCACGCCGAAGCCCAGCTCCCGGGCGCGATCACGGAGGACGAGTGCCGCCGTCAACCCGCCCGACTTGTCGAGCTTGATGTTGACGGCGTCATAGAGACCGACAAGCGTTTCGAGGTCCTTCGCCTCGTGTACGCTTTCATCGGCACAGATCGGCACCGGATGCGCGATATGGCGCAGGATTGCGTCGCTGCCCGCCGGCAATGGCTGTTCGATCAAGGCGATGCCTAGCTCGGCGGCGAAGGCGAGATTGGCGACGATGTTGTCGTCGGTCCAGCCTTCATTGGCGTCGAGGATGATGCGGCTTTGCGGCGCGGCCTGTCTCACCGCCTGGATTCGGGCGATGTCGTTTTCTCCGCCGATCTTGACCTTGAGCAGGGGACGGGCGGCGTTGGCCCGGGCTTGCGCCGCCATTGCCTCCGGTTCGCCGAGCGACAGCGTGTAGGCGGTTTCGAGTGTCCTTGCCGGGACAGCGCCAATCGCCTTGGCCACCGGTGTTCCGCTGATCTTGGCCTCGAGATCCCAGAGGGCGCAGTCGATGGCGTTGCGGGCAGCTCCGGCCGGCATGGCGTCGAGCAAGGCGGTCCGGCCGAGGCCGCCGACGATCCGCTCGCTCATGGCCTCTATCGCGTCGCGCACACCGTCCATGCTCTCGCCATAGCGCTTGTAGGGAACGCACTCGCCACGGCCGACGTGGCTGCCCTGCCGGATCGTGCATGTGATCACTTCGGCCTCGGTCTTCGAGCCGCGCGAAATGGTGAAGGTGCCGGCGATCGGAAAACGCTCCGCCTCGACCGAAATGACACGCGCCATATTTTTCTGCTCCGGCTATGCGAGAAGGGTTGTCGGCAAATCGACAAGGCCGGACCCATCAGGCTAAACAGGACGCCATGTTGACCATCGGCAAGCGTGACGCAAGCGGCACCACCGCCTCGGAGGCTGACCACCAACCGCGCGTGTCGGTCGGCGAGGAAGATGGCGTTCTCGGCTGCGTTTTCTCTGGAATTTGGACGACGCGGACAGTGGGGCTGGTCGACGCAGAAATGCGCAAGATCGAGAAGCGAAAGGGTTTCAAGACCTTGGCACTCGATCTTTCCAAGATCGAGAAGATCGATACCGCCGGTGCCTGGCTGATCGACCGGCTGGTCAGCGCTTTCGAGAAGAAGCAGGTCGAGGTCAGGCTGCAGGGGCAAAGCGAGATCGCCTCGATACTGCTCGACGCGGTAGGCGAGGCGGTCCGGCGCGAACCGGAATCAGGGCCGGCGCGGCCGCCCAATATCATCATTCGCGCCCTGGAGGCGGTCGGCCGGCGCGTCTACGAGATGCGCGACGACTTTCTGGCCTCGATGAATATTCTGGGCGCCACCATCCGCGGCGCGCAGATGAAGCTCGGCCGCGGCCATGCCGTCAACCCGGCGGCGATCTTCAATCAGATCGATCGAATGGGCGTCGGCGCCATTCCGGTGGTGGTGCTGATGTCGGCTATCGTCGGCGCCATCGTTGCCCAGCAAGGCGCCTACCAGCTCAGCTATTTCGGCGCCGATATCTTCGTGGTCGACCTCGTCGGCGTGCTCATCCTGCGCGAACTCGGCGTGCTGATGACGGCGATCATGATCGCCGGCCGCTCCGGCAGCGCCATCACCGCCGAGATCGGTTCGATGAAGATGCGCGAGGAGGTCGATGCGCTGAAGGTCATCGGGCTCAATCCGATCGGCGTGCTGGTCTTCCCGCGCCTGGTGGCGCTGGTGATCGCCTTGCCGTGCCTGACGATCATCGCCAATTTTGCCGCGCTCGGCGGCGGCATCGCCGCGGCCTGGCTCTATTCCGACATCGCACCGGCCGCCTTCATCGACCGGCTGCGCGTCGCCATCGACCTCAGCACCATTTTTGCCGGGCTGATCAAGGCGCCGTTCATGGCCATGATCATCGGCACGATCGCCTCCGTCGAAGGCATGAAGGTTGGCGGCAGCGCCGAATCGCTGGGCCAGCACGTCACCGCCTCGGTGGTGAAGTCGATCTTCGTCGTCATCATCCTCGATGGACTTTTTGCCATGTTCTACGCCGCGATCGAGTTCTGACATGGCCATGCGAAGCGACACCGGGGCCAAAGGTACAACGGACGAGAGCGAGACCGTGCTGTCCGTGCGCGACGTCACCGTCGCCCTGGACGACAAGGTGATCCTCGACAGATTGTCGCTCGACATCACGCGCGGCGAGATCCTGGGCTTCGTCGGAGCCTCCGGCGCCGGTAAATCGGTGCTTTTGCGCACCATCCTTGGCCTGCTGCGCAAGCAGACGGGAACGATCAGGCTGTTCGGCGTCGATGTCGAGAAGGCCAGCGAAGCCGAGCGCCTTCGCATCGACATGCGTCTTGGCGTCCTGTTCCAGCATGGCGCGTTGTTTTCGGCCCTGACGGTGCAGGAAAACGTGCAGGTGCCGATGCGCGAATACCTCGACCTGCCGAAGAAGCTGATGGACGAATTGGCCTTGCTCAAGATCGAACTGGTCGGCCTGCCGCCGGATGCGGCGCGGAAATTCCCATCCGAGCTCTCGGGCGGCATGATCAAGCGCGCCGCACTTGCCCGTGCGCTGGCGCTCGACCCCGACATCGTCTTTCTCGACGAGCCGACCTCGGGTCTCGATCCGATCAGCGCGGCGGAATTCGACGAATTGGTGGTCAAGCTGCGCGATACGATGGATTTGACGGTCTATATGGTCACGCACGATCTCGACACCCTGTTCACGGCCTGCGACCGGGTGGCTGTGCTCGGCAACAAGAAAGTGCTGGTCGAGGGTACTATCGACGACATGCTGAAGAGCGAGGAGCCGTGGGTAAAATCCTATTTCCGCGGAAAACGTGCCCGGCAACTTGATCTTGCCGCGCGCGCATAGCCATAAGTGAAGCAATGGAAACCAGAGCCAACTACGTCATTGTCGGGATTTTCACGCTGGTTGCGATCCTGGCGGCGTTCGGCTTCGTCTACTGGACGGCGGCGATCGGCGACAAGGGCGAGACGACGCTGTTGCGCGTGCGCATTCCAGGCTCGGCCTCCGGGCTTGGCCGCGGCAGCTTCGTGCTGTTCAACGGCGTCAAGGTCGGCGACGTCAGGCGCGTCTATATCGACGTCGACAATCCGACTGTCGCGATCGCCGACACCGAGATCGACCGGATGACGCCGATCACCAAGTCGACGCAAGCCGATATCGGCCTTGCCGGCCTGACCGGGCAGGCCAACATCGAACTCAAGGGCGCCGACCCCAAGGAAGTAAAACTGCTCGACCAGGCAGAAAAGGAAGGCAAGGTCGCCGAGATCGTGGCCAATCCTTCTGCCGTGACCAATCTTCTGCAGACGGCGCAGAACATCTTCACCCGTGCCGACAAGGTGCTGACCGAACTCGAAGGCTTCACCAAGGATGTTCGCGGGCCGCTGACGCAGACCGTGCGGAACGTGCAGACATTCTCCGACGCACTGGCCAAGAATTCCGACGGCGTCGACAAGTTCCTGTCCAGCGTCAGCGCGCTGGCCGAAGAGCTGCAGGGCGTTTCCGGCAAGCTCGACGGCACGCTGAAGGCGGCGGAAGGTCTGCTCAACGCGGTCGACAAGGACCAGATCAAGAGCATCGTCGCCAATGTGAATACGATGACGGGGAACCTCAAGGAGACCTCGAAGCAGCTAGACGGCGTGATCAAGAACGTCGATACGGCGGTAGGATCGGTCAACGATTTCGCCAAGCAGACGCAAGGCACGCTGGCCAAGGTCGACGGCGTGCTCGACGGCATCGATCCGGCGCAGGTGCGCTCGGCGCTCGCCAACATCCAGAAGGCCAGCGAAAACGCCGACAAGGCCGCCGCCGACATCGCGGTGGTGACCAAAAAGTTCGCCAACCGGGCCGACGACATCGACCAGACGATCAAGGATGCCAAGCAACTCGCGCAACGGCTCAACGACGCTTCCGTGCGCGTCGACGGCATCCTGGCCAGGGTCGACAAGTTGCTCGGGTCAGGCCAGGCCGACGGCGTGATGGCCGACGCCAGGGCGACGCTGAAGTCGTTCAAGCAGGTCGCCGACACGCTGAACGCGCGCCTCGGCACCATCACCGACAATTTCGCGCGCTTCTCCGGGCAAGGTCTTTCGAATGTCGAGGCACTGGTGCAGGACAGCCGCCGTTCGATCGGCCGCATCGAGGAGGCGGTGACCGATCTCAGCCGCAATCCGCAACGCATCCTTTCGGGTGGCGAAGGCGAGGTTCGGCAGTTCGACGGCAGGGCGCGGCGTTGACTTCGGCGTCGGCGCGCCCCAGAAACATGAGCCGCGAAAGCGGGTTGATCTTACGATCCGGGGACAACGGGGATCGCGCGTGAAGTCTGTGTGGGTTAGAACGGGCGGGTTGACATCGGCTGCGGCGCTGCTTGCCCTGACGCTGGCCGGCTGCGCGGTGTTGGGGGGCAAGCCTGCGCCGCTCGACACCTTCGAACTGTCGGCGCCTTCGGTCGAGGCGCATGGCCACAGCCGCCGTCAGATCCTGATCGCCCAGCCCTCCGCGCTCAAGGCGCTGGACAGCCAGAACATCGTCATCAAGCCGTCGGATCGCTCGATCCAGTATCTCAAGGGCGCTCAATGGGCCGACCGGCTGCCGCTGATCGTGCAGGCGCGGCTGGCCGAGACGTTCCAGCGCTCAGGCAGCTTCGCCGGCGTCGGCAAGCCGGGCGAGGGCCTGGCGATCGACTACCAGGTAATCGTCGAGATCCGTTCCTTCGAGGTGCGCGTCGAGGGCGGCGAACATGCCGAGGTCGACCTGTTCGTGCGGATCCTGAACGACCGCAACGGCGAAGTCCGGGCCTCCAAGAGCTTTACGGCGACCGCACCCGTCTCGGGCAGCGGCAATCAAGGCTACGTCGGCGCGCTCGACGCGGCCTTCGGCGATGCCGCCAAACAGATCGTGCGCTGGACCGATTCGGCGATCTGAGCCGGCCGAAGCACTTCACGCTGCGGCGTTAAGGTAAGCGGATGGGGTCGTCATCTTGGCTGGCGGCAGTAACTGTCGACGCCGGCGCTGCCCCTCATTGCCCTGCCGGGCATTTCTCCCCGTATAGTGACGGGGAGAAAGACGGCTGTCGCAGATGGTTTCGCCAACTGCCGGCGCTGCGGAACAGGCGCCGACGTCGCGGCCATCTGTCTTCTCCCCGTCCTGTACGGGGAGAAGGTGCCGGCAGGCGGATGAGGGGCAGCGCCGACTGATAATGTCCGATGCGTTTCTCATCACCGGCCGGCCGGCAAATGAAAAAGGCGGGAAAATTTCCCGCCTTTTTTGTCTTTGCCTATCGCCTCATCACTGCAAGCGGCCGCTGGCGTGGGCGAGCATGGTGTAGACCTTGCCCGTATCCGACGTCAGGTAGGTCTGCGCCATGATGTTGTCGCGGTCGTTGCGCGACACATCCTTGAGCAGTTTCTCGAAGTCGTCGCAGTAGCGGTCGACGGCGGCGCGGAATTCGGCCTCGGCCTGATATTTGCGGCGGATCTCGTCGAACGTCTGCTGGCCCTTCAGCGTGTAGAGCCGGCGCGTGAACACGTCACGCTCGCCGCGCCGGTAGCGGTTCCACAACTCGATCGAGGCGTCGTGGTCGATGGCGCGCGCTATATCGACCGAGAGCGAGTTCAGCGATTCCACGACATGCAGCGGCGAACGCTGGGCAGGTGCGGCGCGCGGGGCTTCCGCGGGCGTTGCCGGCCTGGCGTCCTCTTCACGCGATGCCCCGCTCAGGAGATCGCGTACCCAGCCGCCCTGCGGCGTGCGGGCGCTGGTGTCGGCACGCGGGCGCGGCGCCGATTCGGCCGGACGCTCGATGTCGAGCGCGCCGCGCAGCGCGGTGCCGCCCAACGGCGCCTGAGGTGCGCGCAACTCCGGCTGCGGTGCCGCCGGAGCGCGGCGTGGGGGCTCGGCGGCGCGCGGGGCCGGCGCTTGCGGCGCCGGGCGCAGATTGCGGGGCTCGGAGCCTTCGCCGGTGCGGCCAGACTTGGCCACGATGTCCGAGAGCTCTTTCAAGGCGTTGATCTGCTCGGAAACGGCGCGACGGATGGCCGAGGTCGATTCCTTTGCCTCTTCCGGCATCTCGATGACGCCCTTCTTGAGCTCGGCGCGGGTGAGGTCGAGTTCGCTCTTGATCGAACCCGCGGTGCGCCGCATCTCCTCGGTCGCGTCGGCAAAGCGCTTGGTTGCCGAATCGACGACGTCGGTGATGGCGTTGCGGATCTTGTCGGCCGATTCCATCGTCTTGCCTTCGGCGTTCTGCAGCGTCTGGCCGACGAGGTTCTCGAACGAGCGCATGACCCGTTCGAGATCTTCCGACTTCTTGACCAGGCCGACGGCGAGGTCCTCGAGCGACGATTGCCTTTCGAGCGTGTGTTCGAGGTTGCTTTGGGCCGAGCTCAAGAGATCCGAGGCGCTGGCCAGCAGACGGCTGTGCTCGTCGAACTTGGTGGCGATCGAAGCGACTTCGCGCAAGGTCGACGACGACAGGTCGGTCAGCCTTGTCGTGTTCGAATCGACCAGGCGCGCCGAGCTGGCAAAGGTCTGCGCCGCCTTTTCGGTGGTGGCCGCGAAGCTCTGCGTGCTGCCGGTCAGGCGTTCGTCGACCTCGCCGAGGTTGACCGCGGCCTGCTCGATCAACTGACCGAGTTGCGCGCTGGACTTGGTCATGCGGCCGATAAGATCGGCAACGCTGTCGGATAGAGACGAGCGGGCGCCTTCGACCGCCGACAGGGTCTCGGCGGTACGGCTGGCGAGCGCGTCGACAAGGGCCGCGTTCTCGCTGCGCAGCTTCTCGGTGGCGCGTTCGGTGACTTCTTCCATGCTCTTTTGCAGGTCCGAACCGCCCTGGGCAAAGCGCTCGACCAGGGGGCGCGCGGTTTCGTCCAGTATCTTCGACAGTTCGGCCGAACGCGTCGCGAGCATGGTGTTGAGCTCGCGCGTGTTGGCGCCGATGGTCTTGGCGGCGTCGTTGGTGCTCTGGCCGATATGCTGGCCAACCGCGGTGAAGGTTTCGGCGATCACATTGGCGCGCGAGACGAGCTGTGCCTCGGCATTCGACACCTGCTCGTTGAGCTTCTGGCCCATCGTCTCGGCCGTGTAGGCGAGCCGGTTCTCGACGCCGGCGATCTGCTCCTCGACACGGGAGGCCGCGGCCGCCGCGCTCGATGCAAGCCGCTCGTCGGCGCCGGCAAGCGCCTGCTCGATCTCGCGGGCATGCACGGCCAGTTCCTGACCGGTCTGCCGCGCGCGGTCGGCGACCCTCTGCTCGGTGCTGGCGAAGGCGCCGACAATGGTCTCCGTGTGCTCGCCGATGGCCGAGGAACTGCTGGCGATGCGCGAGACCAGACGCTGATCGGCGTCGTCGAAGATGCGGCCGATTTCGGAGGCGCGCGACGAGAGTGCTTCCGAGCCCTCGGCGATGCGCGAGACCAACTGCTGATCGGCAGCATCGAAGATGCGGCCAAGGTCCGAGGCGCGCGCGGCGAGCGCTTCGGCCGATTCGCCGATGCGCACGCCGAGCCGCTGGTCGGCGCTTTCGAAATTGCGCAGGATGTCGCCGGCGCGGGCGGCCAGCGACTGTGCCGTTTCCACGGCCCGGGCAACCAGCTTCTGGTCGGCCGCGTCGAAGGTTCCGGCAATTTCGCTTGCTCGGGCGGCCAGGCGATCGGCGGTATCCTGGGCGCGGGCGGTCAATTGATCGGCCGTCTCCTGGGCGCGGGCGGCCAGCTTCTGATCCGCCGCATCGAAGGCGCCGGCGATCTGGCCCGCACGAGCGGCCAGCTGGTCGGCGGTTTCATGGGCGCGGGCCAGAAGCGAGTTGGAGGTGTCGTCCGCGCGGGCAAGCAAGGCGCTCGACGTGTCTTCCGCACGGGCGTGGAGGCGACGATCGGCCTCCTCGAAGGTGCGGGCGATGTCTTCGGCCCTCGCCAGCAGGGCAGCCGACGTCTGTTCGGCGCGCTCGGCGATCTTGCGGTCGGCGTCGCTGAACGCCGCACCAGCCTGTTCGTGCAGCGCGCTGGTGACTTCCAGGACCTTTTCGCGCAAGGCGCCGGCAACGAAGACGGCGCTCTTTTCGAGCACGTTGCGGACGTTGTCGACGCCAGTCGAGAGCGCGCGCTCCATGGTGCCGGCGCGTTCCTCGATGATGCCGGTCTGACGGCTGAACGCCTGCTCGATCTTCTCGACATCGGCGGCGATCGCAGCGGAAATGTCGGTGCTCCTGGCCGCGATCTGGTCGATATGACCCGACAGCGAGCGGTCGACGTCCTTGCGGGTCTCGACAAGCTTGCCGAGGTCGTCTTCCAGCGCACGGCTCAGCATATCGCGGCCTTCGGCCAGCTTGCCGACATGCCCGGCGATGATTTCGTCCATATCGCCGCGGCTGGCGGAGAGCTTCTGCAGGTCGGCTTCCAGCGCGCGCCTGAGAATATCGCGGCCTTCCGCCAGCTTCTCGACCTGGCCGGCGACCAGCCCGTCGATGCTGGAACGGCTTTCGGCCAGCTTGGCAAGGTCGTCCTCGAGCGCTTGCGACAGAGTCGAGCGGTCCTGGACCAGGCGATCGGAATGGCTGTTGACGAGACCCCTGACGCTCTCGAGATCGGCTTCGAGAGACCGGGCGAACGCTGCCCGGTCGTCGACCAGCTTCTGCGACTGGTCGGCAACAGTGCTCTTGACCGCATTGAGATCGGCTTCCAGGGCACGCCGCAGGATGTCGCGGCCCTCGGCCAGCTTCTCGACCTGGCCGGCGACCAGTCCGTCGATGCTGGAACGGCTCTCGGCCAGTTTGGCGAGGTCGTCCTCCAGCGCCTTCGACAGCGTCGAACGATCCTCAACCAGCCTGTTCATGTGATCGGCGATCACGCTGTTCACGTTTTGCAGGTCGGCTTCCAGCACACGCGAAAGCTGCCCGCGATCCTCGGCCAGCTTTTCCGACTGACTCGATATGACCCCCTTGATCGTGTTGAGGTCGGATTCCAGCGCGCGCTTCAGGATATCGCGGCCCTCGGCCAGCTTCTCGACCTGGCCGGCGACCAGGCCATCGATGCTCGATCTGCTTTCGGCGAGCTTGGCAAGGTCCGCCTCGAGCGTCTGCGACAGCAGGCTACGGTCCTCGGCCAGCCGTCCTGCATGGCCCTCGATCAGGCCGCGTATGCCGGACAGGTCTTGGTCGAGCGAGTTGGACAGCTGCGTCCGGTCGTTCGCCAGCGTGGCGGAATGGCTCTCGATAAGGCTCTTGATGCCGACAATGTCGTTTTCCAACGCCTTGGCGAGCACGGCGCGGCCCTCGGCGATCTTCTCGACCTGGTCGGCGACGAGGCCGTCGATGCTGGCACGGCTGTCGGACAGCTTGCCGAGATCGGCTTCCAGCGCGCGCGACAGGATGTTGCGGCCCTCGGCAAGCTTGCCGACGTGCCCGGCGACCATTTCGTCAATGATCGTGCGGGCTTGCACCAGTTTCCCAGAGTCTTCGTTAAGGGCCTGCGAAAGCCTGTTGCGGCCTTCCTCCAGCCTTTCGAGATGGCTGCCCAGCGATGCGTCGATGGCCGCACGCGATTCATTGACCTTGCGCAGATCCTCTTCAAGCGCGCGCGAGATCAGGTTGCGGCCTTCGGCCAGCTTCTGCACCTGGTTCGTCACCGCTTCATCGATGCCGGCGCGGCCCTCGGCGAATTTCGCCAGATCCGCCTGCATGGCGGTCGCGATGCGCTCGCTGCTCTCGGACAGTTTGCGGCTGTGGTTTTCGACGGCTTCCTCGATGCCGGCGCGGGCATCAGCCAGCCGCTGGAGGTCGGCGTCGAAGGAGCGCGACACGACATGACGCGCCGCTTCCATACGCCCGGCGAAGTCGCCGGCGCGGGCTTCCAGCATGGATGAAGTCGAGGTGACGATGTCGGCCATGTCGGCGCCGATCTGGGTCTTGCCCTGATCGATCATCGCGGTCAGCGTATCCTTGCTTTCGGCGAAGGTGTGGGCGATCTCGCGGGCGCGCTCGACCAGCGTCTCGTTGATCTGGCGAGCACGGGCCTCGAGTGCGGCGTTAAGCTTCTGCGTGCCGGTGTCCAGCGCCTCGGCGCGGGTCTGGAATTCGCTGATCAGCGCCTGGCCGCGTTCGGCGAGCGTGCGCTCGATGCCATTGAGGCTGGCTTCGAATTCGGAATTCAGGGTACGCGCGGCGCCGCCAAGCAGCGACACCATGCCGGTGGTGCGATCGTCGAGGAGGTCGGTCAGCGACCGGGTCAGGCCGTCCGTCGTGTCCGTCAGCTTGGCAATGCGCGTGTCGAGAAGGCTCGCGAAGGCTTCGCCCGAGGTCGAAAGCCTGTCGGTGATGTTGTCGAGCCGGCCCTCCACCGAATCGAAGATCGACATCGAGCTTTCATTGATGCGGTCGATGAGCGTGTCGCCGGAATTGGTAATGGTCATCGACAGCTTGGTCGATGCGTTGAGAATGCTGTCGCGGATGATGTCGCTGGCAGCGCCGATTTCGTCCTTCAGCGTTTCATGCGCGCCGGAGATCGAGGCGCGGACCCGCTCGGCATGGCTGACGACAGCCTCACGCTCGCTGCCCAACCCGTCGACCAGCGAACGGATGCGGTTCTCGTTTTCCGAATAGGAGCGCTCGATCTGGTTGACCTCGCTGTGGACCAGCGTTTCCAGCTCCACGGCGCGGGCAAGCGTGCGTTCGATGCCTTCACCCATGGCCGCCACCTCGCGGCGAACAGCCTGGCCGATCATCATGACGCGGTCCTGGGCGAGGTTTTCCGGCTCGGTCAGGCGGAACGCCACCTCCGTCATCGACTGCGCGGCAATGCGCATGTCCTGGGCGCGGCGGATCATCGTGGCGAAGGCCCAGAACAGGATGACCGGCACGATCGCCGCGACCGCCAGGCCGATCAGCTCGGGACGGGCGAAGAACTGGTCGAGCGTGCGGATATTCCAGATGCTCGGTCCGAAAAGCAGGTTGGCCAATCCGCCGGCGCCCGCGATCCAGGCGAGCGAGACAAAGGCGATGACCCAGTAGATGGTGTTGGAGGCACGCCTGTTGAGGCTGTGCAGGAGCGTCTTGTAATCTTTCTGGCGATCGTCGTTCGCCGGCGCGAAGCCCGCGGGCTGGGAGCCATTGCGCGTTTCCACGGGGCGCAGCTCCGCCTGCTTGGCCTTCGGCGCGGGTTTCGCGGCCTGGGTTTGGTTGAAGGCCTGCGCTTGATTGGCTGTGGGAGCCGGCGTCTGGTTGCGTCCCTCGCGTGCCAGCTCGTCGGCGGCCTGGGATATCTGCGCCTCCAGATCTTCCATCGAAGCCGCGATATCGAGATCGCCGCTTCCGACGTCGCCGCCGAGGTCGATATCGAGCGCCTTTTCCAGTTCCCTGGCCACGTCGCTGTCGAGATTTCTGGTCGTCGTTGTTTTCTTCGCCATGCCTTCGCTACCCTGTACTAAGCTGCCGCGGTCTTATAATTCTGGTTCTCGATGCCCGCTCGCAGGAGGCTGAAAATGGACCCTCGTATCGTAATGACACAGGGGGGTAAAGAAAACATGCATTCCTCGGGATACGTAAAACTTTAAATATAAGGTTAACGGAAGCGTGATTCCGCCGCCGTTTTCGCAACATTTTTCCGGGCCATCCATTAACCCGTTGTCCATTGGATTCGCCTAGCTTTTCAGGGCGGCCGAAGAAAAACGGAGTTCGAGTTCATGCGTGGCGAAAGCGGCATTGCCTTCTCAATGCCCGGGGGCGACGTATCGGGAACCAGGCGGTCCCGGCCTGTCGATTTGGCACACCTTGCCCGGCAGACGATGGGCGACCGCAGCCTCGAGCAGGAGGTGCTGGCGCTGTTTGTACAGCAGGCGCTGTCGGTGCGCGACAGAATAGTCGATGCCGATACCAAGGACCGGCTGCTCCTGGCGCATAGTCTGAAGGGGTCGGCTCGCGGCGTCGGCGCCTTCGCCATCGCCGATTGCGCCAGCGAGATCGAACGGCAGCCGGAAGACGGCCAGACGCTCAAGCGGCTTGGTGTGCTGATCGACGAAGTGCGCGATTTCATCGCGGCCATCAGCCGCTGATCCCGGTTTGTGGAAAAACGTCACACAGCGGCGCTTTCGCGCGGCAGTTGACTTGTCTGCCGGAGTGATTATCTCGGCTGCAACTCCCTCAGGTGACAAATGACCAAGCTGACCTTCATTGCCCATGACGGCACACATTTCGACGTGGATGCCGAAAACGGCTCGACGGTCATGGAAAACGCCATCCGCAACGCCGTGCCGGGCATAGAGGCGGAGTGCGGCGGCGCCTGCGCCTGCGCGACCTGCCATGTCTATGTCGACGAGGCGTGGACGGCGGAGGTCGGCGAGCCGGAAGCGATGGAAGAGGATATGCTGGACTTCGCCTACGAGGTTCAGCCGAACTCGCGGCTGTCCTGCCAGATCAAGGTGCGCGACGCGCTTGATGGCCTCGTCGTGCGGGTGCCCGAGCGCCAAGGCTGAAAAGGCGCGCTTTTTACCAGGGACAACGAATCCGGGTATAACGGTTCCTCGGAGCTTTCGCCGGGGCGCTGTTGATCGAGCACTGAAACGGAAAACCCGCCTATGCGGCGGGCCCTTGGCGCAACTCAGCACCATAGATAAATATCTACCATAGCTGCACTCACCCTGTCAAGAAAAAATTCCTATCACGAATAGCTGCCGGCACAGCGGACTGGCCGTCGCCAGGCTTTGTACCCGAATCGGGAGCCCTGGATTTTTGCCGCTGCCGCTTGGCAGCGGGCCGGTGGTCATGCAGTCTCACGCCAACGCAGCAGCGAGGCACACAGCATGACCGGCATCATCAGCACAGACGTCCTCATTGTCGGGGCAGGGCCGGTCGGCCTGTTCGCCGTGTTCGAGCTCGGCCTGTTCGACATGAAGTGCCACCTGATCGACATCCTCGATCGGCCCGGCGGCCAATGCGCGGAACTTTATCCGGAGAAACCCATCTACGACATTCCCGGCTGGCCTTCGATCTCGGCGCAGGGGCTGGTCGACAAGCTGCTCGAGCAGATCGCGCCGTTCCAGCCTGAATTCACCTACAACCGCATGGTTTCCAGCCTCGAGAAACTGGAAGACGGCAGCTTCCGCGTCACCACCGACGAGAACGAGGTGTTCGAGGCCAAGGTGGTGGTGATCGCCGCCGGTGGCGGCTCCTTCCAGCCGAAACGCCCGCCGATCCCCGGCATCGAACCTTATGAAGGCAAGAGCGTGTTCTATTCGGTGCGCCGGATGGAGGATTTTCGCGGCCACGATCTGGTCATCGTCGGCGGCGGCGATTCAGCCCTCGACTGGACGCTGAACCTCCAGCCGGTGGCAAGGAGCGTGACGCTGGTCCACCGGCGGCCCGAATTCCGCGCGGCGCCCGACAGCGTCAACAAGATGTATGCCATGCACGAGATGAAGCAGTTGGGGTTCCAGGTCGGACAGGTGACCGGGCTGGCGGGCGCCGAAGGCCAGCTGTCGTCAGCCGTCATCAAGGGGCCAGACGGCGACGTCGAGGTGCCTTGCACCCGTATGCTGCCATTCTTCGGCCTGACCATGAAGCTCGGGCCGATCGCCGAATGGGGGCTTAATCTTCACGAGAACCTCATTCCGGTCGATACCGAGAAGTTCCAGACGTCGGTGCCCGGCATCTTCGCGGTCGGCGACATCAACTGGTATCCCGGCAAGCTGAAGCTGATCCTGTCGGGTTTCCACGAGGTGGCGCTGATGGCCCAGGCCGCCAAGCGCATCATCAGCCCCGGCGAGCGCATCATCTTCCAGTACACGACCTCGTCGACCAGCCTGCAGAAGAAGCTCGGCGTGGTGGAAGCCTCTTAACGCCGCACTTTCCTGGAATTGCCTAGTCCGCCAGCACCGGAGCCTCGGGGCGGCCGCGCAGCGGCTTTTCCGGCATCAGCCCGAGCGCGACGAGCGCCAGGAGCAGCATTGCGGCCGCGACCAGGAAGATCATGACGAACGCAGGGGCCTCGGCGGTGGCGCCGACCGCCTGAGCGCCTTCGCCGGCCAGCGGCAGGCCATAGCCAAGCGCGACCGCGCCGAGGATGGCGACCCCGAGCGCGCTGCCCAACGAGCGCAGGAAAGTCAGGACGCCGGTGGCGACGCCGAGATGAGCCTGATCGACGGCGTTCTGAACCGACACGGTGGCAACCGGAAACGTCGTGCCGCTGCCCAGGCCGATGCAGGTCGTCAGGATCTCGACGACCAGCAGCGAGGCATGTCCCGCAACCAGGCTGAGCACGCCTAGGCAGAGGATGGCGAAGATCATGCCTGCCATGGCGATCCGCTTGTAGTGAAAGAAACGCGGAAGCGTGCGGCCGCTGAACGTCGCGCCGGCAACCGTGCCAAGCATGAGCCCCAGCATGGCGGTTCCCGATTCGCTTGCCGAAAGTCCGAGAACCGACTGCAGATAAACCGGCAAGTAGACCGCGAGGCCGATACTGGCGGCCTGCAAAAGGAACATCGACAGCGTGCCGGCAAGAACGATCGGGTTGCCGAGCACCTCGAGCGAGATCAGCGGCTCGGCGGCACGCAGCAGCCGCAGCGCAAAAGCGCTCCATATGACCGCCGAACAGGCGAGCAGCCCGAGAATTTCGCGCGACAGCCACGGATATGTGCTGCCGCCCCAGTTCAGCGCCAGCAACAGGAAGGCTGTGGCCGCGACCAGCAGCAATGCGCCGAGCCCGTCGATGCGGTGGTGTCTCGCGACGACCGGCAGCTTTTTCAGCGGCTTGTTGATGATGGCCATGGCGAAGAGACCAAGCGGGATGTTGATCCAGAAGATAAGCGACCAGTGCAGATGCTCGGCGAAGGTGCCGCCCAGAAGCGGGCCGGCGATGCTGGCGACCGCCCAGGTGCCCGCGATCCAGGCCGCGTAGCGCGCGCGCTCGCGCGGCGGCACGAGGTCGCCGATCACCGTCTGCGCCAGTGCAAACAGGCCACCGCCACCGGCGCCCTGGATTGCGCGGCCGACGACCAGTACCAGCATGTTCGGCGCCATGGCACTGACCAGGGATCCGGCAAGAAAGATGAGGATCGCTGCGTAAATCGTTGGGCGGCGGCCATAAACGTCCGAGATCTTGCCGTAGAGCGGCGCCATGGCCGTGGCGGTCAGCAGGTAGCCGGTCACGATCCAGGGCAGATATTCCGCATGGCCGAGCAGGCGCGCCATCGTCGGCATTGCCGGCGCGACGATGGTCTGATCAAGCGCGGCCAGAAGCATCGACAAGAGGACGCCGCCGATGATGGCGTTCTTTTCGCTTTCGCTGAGCGGCGCGTCGGTTTTCACCGTCGTCTGCCTGTCGACAGTCTGGTCCATGTCCATTCTTCCGTATGTGAGCGGCCTGGCCGGCGCCATTCGGCCGTCGCGGTGCGTTGATCCCGCAGTGATGTTTCGAAGCTCGTCACGGCGAACTCGACATATGTCGTGCCGTATAGGCCGATTTCGACCGGCGCTCGAAAATTTTTCGAATCTGGCACTATGTTTCGGCGCAATTGGCCCGGACCGGCAAAAGTCGGCGACATTCAGGCCGGCGGCAATTGGCCATTGTCGATGCGCTGCATTCGGTAGCGCAGGAGCCGCAGGATGCGGCTTTCGAAATTGACGCTTTCGACGCGGTCGAACCGCAGCTGGGCGCGATCATGCCGGGCGAGGACGGCGGCCGTGATCTCGGCTGCGTTGGCTTTCGCCGCATCGCAATCCTTCTGCGGGTAGGTCGCCTTCAGTGCGTCCTCTAGGTCGCGGGCGTGATTCTTGGCGATCTCGACGTGGCGCTCCTCGTGGCGCTTGATGTCGGCAGATAACGTGTCCCAGAACAGCCTCACATCGGCATCGGCCTTGCGCGGGCGGCGCCATTGGGGGAGGATCACCTTGACCTTGAGGGTCACGACGGCATCCGCGATCCGGCAAGAGCCGGATTGCCCGGCGTAGCTGATGCGGGTGGTGAAGGCCATCTGGGTGGCGCCGGGATGGCGCGAGCCCGTGCTTTTGACCTGCGGCCCGTGTTTGGAGAGCTGCGCCTCGATGTCGTCGAGCGTGCGGCCGCCGACGGCGAAATAACTGTACGTCTTGACGAGATTGGCCGCGCCCGCCGGAAGCGAGGCCGCGGCAAGCAGCAGCGCACAGAGCAGGGGTGTTTTCATACCGAGCATGGATGGCTTCATGATGTTGCCTCTTAGACCACCTTGCTTTACGGCCGTTGCCGGCGCAACGGAATTGATCCGCAGCGGATCACACACGGTTGATAAGCCTCATGGTTGACGTGCCCCATGGTTGACGAACAATGACGGCGAGGCGGTGGCACCTGGCGCATGGGCGCCATCTCGACCTTGGCAAGGCCGTGGTCGTCGGCATCCTCAATGTCACGCCCGACAGCTTTTCCGACGGCGGCCTGTTCGATGCACCCGAAAGGGCGCTGGTCCAGGCGCGCCGCATGATCGACGAAGGGGCATTGATTGTCGACGTCGGCGGCGAATCGACCCGCCCGGGCGCCACCGTCCTGTCAGCCAGCGAGGAGCAGGCCCGTATCCTGCCCGTGATCGAGGCGCTGGCGAGCGCCGGCGACGTGCTGATTTCCGTCGATACCTACCGCGCGGACACCGCGCGGCTCGCCGTGGCCGCCGGCGCCCATATCGTCAACGATGTCTGGGGCCTGCAACGCGAGCCCGACATTGCGCAGGTCGCCGCAGATACAGGCGCCGGGCTTGTCATCATGCATACCGGGCGGGATCGCCAGAAGCTGCCCGACGTGATCGCCGACCAGTTGGCGTTCCTGGGCAAATCTCTGGAAATCGCCCATCGGAACGGCGTCGCGGACAGTCGTATCGTGCTCGATCCCGGCTTTGGCTTCGCCAAGGAAACGGCGGCGGAAAACCTCGACCTGATGGCACGGTTTTCCGAACTCGGCGCGCTCGGTTTTCCGCTGATGGCCGGCACTTCGCGGAAACGTTTCATCGGCACCGTCACCGGCCGCGATGCGCCCGACAGGGGCGTCGGGACGGCTGCGACGAGCGTCATCCTCAGGCTCAAGGGCGCGCATCTGTTTCGCGTCCACGATGTCGCAATCAACGTGGACGCGCTGGCCGTGGCGGATGCTATGCTGGCACGGGAAACCGCCAGACCGGGACGCTGAGCCATGTATGTCATCCGCTTGAAGAATTGCGCCTTCTTTGCCCGGCACGGCGTGCTGGACGAGGAGGAGACGCTCGGCCAGCGTTTCTATGTCGATGCGGTGCTCACCGTCGAACCCGGACGGGCGCTTGTCGATGACGCCATCCAGGAAACCGTCAATTACGGCGTCGCCTTCGCCGTGATCGAGAAAATCATCACCGGCGAACGGCGCTTCCTGATCGAGGCGCTGGCGCTGGAGGTGGCAAAGGCGCTGACGTCGCATTTTCCTCAGATACGCAAGGCCGAAATCACCGTGCGAAAGCCAAATGCACCTGTGCCCGGCGTGCTCGATTACGTCGAGGTGACCGTTGTCTGGCCGGAATAACACCGTTTACCTCAGCCTTGGCGGAAATCTCGGCGATCCGGCGGCCTCGATGGCCGCAGCACTGCGCCTGCTCGACGCCGATGCCGGCACGAGCGTTGCCGCCGTCTCTTCGCTCTACCGCACGCCGCCCTGGGGCAAGCTCGACCAGCCGGATTTTCTCAACGCCGCCGCCGAATTGTCGACGAGGCTCTCGCCACGGGCACTGCTCGATCTCTGCCTCGAGGCGGAGCGCAAGTTGAAGCGGGTGCGAGAAGAGCGCTGGGGGCCGCGCCTGATCGACATCGACATTCTGGTGTTCGGCAACCGCGTCATTCACGAGACCGGACTGGAGGTGCCGCATCCGCGCATGCTGGAGCGCGCCTTCGTGCTGGCTCCGCTGGCCGAGATCGCGCCTGATCTCGCGGTCGGGGGCCGAAGCGTGTCGGAGCGCCTGGGCGCCGTCGAAGCGGCCGGCATCGAGCGGCTGCCATCCGGCCGCGACTGGTGGCAGCGGTAGCCCGGCAGCCAGCACATCAGCCGGAAAAACCGCCTTCGTCCAGGAACGCCTTTTCCTCCGGCGTCGTTTCGCGGCCAAGCATCTTGTTGCGATGCGGAAAGCGGCCGAAACGCTGGATGATGTCGCGGTGCTCTTCGGCGTATTTGAGGTAGTCCGGTGCCCTGGCCGCGGTGAGTTCCACGGACGTTTCCTGATCGGCGAGCAGTTCGGAATGTTCGAACGGCAGATACAGGAACACGCGGATTTCCGGTGCGAGCAATAGATCCTGGCCGGCCAAGACCGCCTTGCGGGCGAAATGCCTGGCCAGTGGGTCGGTGGCGTACATATGGCCGGTGCCGCGAAAGCAGTTCCGCGGAAACTGGTCGAGCAGGATCATCAGCGCCAGCGAGCCTTCGGCATGGTCCGACCAGTCGTCGCATTGGCGCCGCGCGGCGTCGTAATGCAGCTCGAGGAAGCCGGTGCGGAAATCGGCATCGAAAGCGTCGTTCTTTTCGAACCATGCATCCTCGCCGGCATCACGCCAGAATTTGGTGACCGAGAGGGCTCTGCTGTCCAATTTCATGCGTTCCTCGTCAGTCCGTGGGCTTGGATTTGTGCAGCACGCCGGCCGTCTCTTCGTTGAGCGCCTGGCCAGGGCGACGCGGCGTGGACAGCGGCGTCGGAATAGGCGTGCCGATATTGCCCTTCAGGAAGCGCTGTCCGGCGCGGACGCCTTCGGCGAGTTGCGTCTCGAAACGGGCGGTGTCGCGGCGCCGCACGTCCTCGATCACTTCGGCGACCTCTTCCGGATCGACGCCAAACGATTCCAGGGCCGAGCCGCCGAAAACCAGCGCCGACTCGAAGGTTTCGCGCAGCTGGAAGTCGACGCCGACGCGAATGAGCTGCAGCGCGGTGCCGCGGTCGAAAGCCCGTGCGAGCACCGTAAGCAGAGGAAACTCGGCCTTGACCAACTGGGCGATGCGGACGGCCACATCGGGCTTGTCGACACAGATCAGCACTGCACGCGCCCGGCCGGCGCCGGCGGCATGCAGGATATCCAGGCGCGTGCCGTCGCCATAATAGACCTTGAAACCGAAATCGGCCGCCGCCTGGATCATTTCGACCTCGTTGTCGATGATCGACACATCGATGCCGCGCAGCAGCAACGGTTGGCTGGCAATCTGGCCGAAGCGGCCGAAACCGATGATCAGCACACTGCCGGTAAGGCCGTCGGCGACGTCGACGCCTTCAAGCGACTGCTCGTCGCGCGGCGTGAGATAGCGCAGCGCGACGATCGCCAGCGGCGTCAGCACCATGGAGATGATGACGATCGCGGTCAGCGTCGCGTTGCCCTGGCTGTCGATGATGCCGACGGAAGCGGCGGCGGAATAGAGGACGAAGGCGAATTCGCCGCCCTGCGCCATGAACACGGCGCGTTCCAGTGCTTCGCGGTGGCCGGTTTTCAGGATGCGGGCGACGATGTAGATGCCGAGCGCTTTCATCAGCATGTAGGCGACGACATAGACGGCGATCAGCTTCCAGTTCTCGGCGACTATGTGCAGATCGAGCGACATGCCGACGGCGAGGAAGAACAGGCCGAGCAGGATGCCGCGGAACGGTTCGATGTCGGCCTCGAGCTGATGGCGGAAGGTCGATTCGGACAGAAGCACACCGGCGAGGAAAGCGCCCATCGCCATCGACAGGCCGCTGAGCTGCATGGCGAGCGCCGATCCGAGCACGACCAGAAGTGCGGCGGCGGTCATTACTTCGCGGGCGCGGGCATCGGCAAGGATGCGGAAGAACGGATTGAGCAGATAACGTCCGGCCACCACCAGGCCGACGATGGCGGCCAGGCCGATGCCGACCTCGGTCAAGCGTTCCGACAGGCTCGTATCGGCGCCGCCGGGTGCGAGGAAGGCGATCAGGGCCAGCAGCGGCACGATCGCGAGGTCTTCCAGCAAGAGGATGGAGACGATGCGCTGGCCCTTGGGCGAGGCGATTTCGCCGCGCTCCTCGAGAAGCTGCATCACGATCGCCGTCGAGGTCAGCACGAAACCTGCACCGGCGACGAAGGATTGCGAGATGGGAAACCCTCCCGCCATGCCGACACCGGTCAGCAGGACAGCGCAGACGCCGACCTGCAAGGCACCGAGGCCAAAGATCTCCCGGCGCAGGCCCCACAGCCGCGACGGCTGCATTTCCAGCCCGATGATGAACAGGAACATCACGACGCCCAGTTCGGCGACATGAAGAATGGCTTCCGATTCGGAAAAGATGCGCAGGCCGAACGGACCGATCACCACGCCGGCGGCCAGGTAGCCGAGAATCGAGCCGAGACCCATGCGCTTGAAGATGGGAACGGCGACGACGCCCGCGGCGAGCAGCGCCACCACTTGAACCAGATCGCTGCCTGATGCCTCTACCGCCATGCCTCTTTTCCCTATGTCCGACAGCACTCCTTGCATGCAGTTGGAGCGGGAGGCAAGGGCGGGGGACCTGCCAGGACGGGTAGGGTGCCACCGAAGCGTTTCCCCTGGTGGAACAATGGTCTCCGCTTGCCTGCCGGACGATTGGTATATATATCGGCAGAATGACTAACTATTCGTCCTCGCTGCCACATATTCCGACGGATGCGCTCAGCGAAGTCCTACAGGACTTTCGCTTGAGCGGCGTCAATTATGGCCGCTGCGAGCTCCGGCATCCTTGGAGCATAGAATTTCCGCAGCAATCGCTGCTTCGTTTTCACTTTGTCGGTCAGGGGCCATGCTGGATCCATACCGAAGCGCAAGGCTGGCAGGAGTTGCGCGATGGCGATCTGGTGCTGCTGCCGCAAGGCATCCCCCATCGGCTGGCTAGCGCGCCGGACGTTGCAGGCGGCTCGCTCGATGATTGCCGGGTGACCAAGTTGGGGAGCAACGTCTGCGAAGTCGTACGGGAAGGCACGGGCGCGACAAGCACCCTTTTCTGCGGCTCGATGGCCTTGGGCGCCTGTGCGTTAAACCCATTGATCGCGCTGATGCCGCCTATCATCAAGGGTTGCGATGTGGCCGGCAATGACCCGGTCGTTGGTCCTTTGCTGGCGGCCATGTCCGCGGAGGCCGCGCAACCGCAGATGGGCAGCGCCACCATCTTGTCGCGTATGGCGGACTTGCTGACAGCCCGGCTCATTCGCTGCTGGGTCAATTGCACGGGAGCTTCGACCACCGGTTGGCTCGCTGCCATCCGCGACCCCCATATTGGCCGCGCCCTGGCAGCCATGCACAGAGATCCCGGCCATAACTGGACGCTCGAAAGCCTCGCCAGCCTGGCAGGCCAATCGCGCTCGATTTTCGCCGAGCGCTTCAGCGCCGTATTGGGAGAAGGCGCGGCACGCTATCTCGCCCGTTTGCGCATGCAGCTTGCCCGCGAGTTGTTGGGGCAAAACGGTTTGTCGGTGGCCGAGGTTGCTACCCGCTTGGGCTATGATTCCGAGGCATCCTTCGCTCGCGCCTTCAAGCGCATCACCAATGTCTCCCCTGGCGTTGTGCGTCGCACAATTCCCGGACGAATAGACATGAATTTCGGATTTTGAGATGCATTTCATCCGAAAGGACTCGTTTATGAAGATCTCCAAACTTTGGAGATACTTCCGTGACAGACACAACATTACAGCTTGAAAACCCGGCGATAGACGTTGATGCGGCTGCGCAGGCCAGGTGGGGCGCAACCACCTGGTTCGCGGTCATTTCATTGGCCGCCACCAGCTTTGCTCTGGTGTCAGCCGAATTTCTGCCGGCAGGTCTGCTGACGCCACTGGCGCGCGATCTCGGTATCAGTGAAGGAACGGCCGGACAGGTGGTCACCGCCACAGCGTCTGTCGGCGCCGTGACGGCCATGTTGAGCAATGTTCTCATCGGCCGATTGAACCGCAAGGCAGTGCTGGTTGGTCTCAGCGCCTTGGCGGTCGGCTCCAACATTCTTGCGGCGCTGGCGACCGATTTCTGGTTGTTGTTGCTGGGTCGGGCCGGACTGGGGATCGCACTCAGCGCTTTCTGGGCACTTTCGGTCGCCGTCGTGGCGAGGTTGGTTGGCGCCAATGCGACTGGACGGGGCATGGCTATCGTCACCCTCGGCGTCTCGCTCGCAACCATTGCCGCACCGTCGATGGGCGCGTTGATCAGCGACTGGCTGGGTTGGCGCAGCGCCATGGCCATGACAGCCGGGTTGGCCTTGCTTGCCATGCTACTGCAATTGCTTAGCCTGCCGTCTTTGCCGGCAGCGGCAAGCAATAGTCTTGCAGAGGTCCTTCGGCTGACACGGCGGCGTGGCATTCAACTTGGTATGCTTGCTATCCTCTTGCTGATGACGGGGCATTTTGCCGGCTCGGTCTATGTGCGTCCCTTTCTCGAACATGTGACGCTCCTTGCAACCGGGCCAATTGCCCTGGCGTTGCTCGGATTTGGCATTGCCGCGGTGATCGGCAATATTGCCGGTGGCCGCATCGCCGACGCCAATATCCACGTGGCTCTCGTGGTTACCGCGGCATTGATGGCGTTCGCGGCGCTGGCATTGGTGCTTTGGGGCGTACACATTGGCGTTGCCTTTGGCTTCGTTACGCTGTGGGGCTTCGCCTTCGGCATGGCGCCGGTGGTGCTGCCGACAAATTTGTCTCGCGCAGCGCCGGACGCGCTGGAAGCGGCGGGCAGCCTGATGGTCGCCTCTTTTCAGGTCGCCATCACCGTCGGCGCTGTTGTCGGCGGCTATGTCGTGGACACCTATGGCCCTACCGCGCCTTTGACTGTGACTGCTATCCTTGCAGCATCGACAGCCGTATTGGCGCTGCTGCAGCCGCGCAGCTGAGCTTTGCCGCCGCTGACGCGGTAGCCTGAAAATCCGGCCCGGGCGATGTTGCAGGCACGTTACACAAGTTGAGCCTCCGGTTGCGTTGCATCTTGCCGCAATCGTAGGTTAAGCACGCTCGGCTTCGGCCATTGGGGGCGCGACGATCAAGTCGCGCCCTTTTGAGGAGAGATGACTGACATGAAGAAGTTTTTGCTTGTCGCCGTCGGCCTGGCGGTGCTTGCCGGTTCGGCTTGTTCCAAGGCGCCCGAGTGCACGGCGGAGATCGCGACCAAGAAGGCGCAGGACATGGCTGCCGCCCTGCAGGAGGCGATCACCAAGGACCCGTCCAAGGCGGCCGATCTGACGGCCAAGGTCCAGACGGTGACAACCAAGTATCAGGGCGCCACGACCCTGGCCGACGCCTGCAAGGCCTATGACGAGGTCACTGCCGCGATCAAGAGCTAAGCACCTGATTCGACTGGTTCAAGCGAAGCGGCGGCCCCTTGGGTCGCCGCTTTTCCATGTTCAGGCAGGATAGGTTCGGTTCAGTTCGGCGCGATAGAGCCGACTTCGACGGCGTCGACGCGCTTCAGACTCATGCCGATCACCGGCACCAGCTGGTCCTGGACGCGAACGGCAACGGTCACCGTCATCGAATTGTCGTCGGGAATGCGGGCCTGCATGACGCCGCGCAGCTGATTGCGGTTGATGGTGAAGACCACCTTGCGCGCGTCGACGACATTGCCGCCGATGATGTCGAGCCCGGAACCGGCCGAGCCGCCCATGAAAGAACCCTTGTAGTCCCGACCCTTGCGCTCGATCCTGGCCGACATGGGCTGGGTGAACACGCCGACCCTGCAGCCGCCGTCAAGCGTCATGCCCATCTTGCCGTCGGGCGTGGAGCCGGTGAAGCTGCAGTTGAATTTCGTGCCCTTGTACTTGCCGGCGACGATTTCGCCCGGACCGACCCACTTGCCTTCGGCGGACTGGAAGAACTGCTTGTCCGGCTCCGCGGCGTTTGCCTCCGAGGCAAGTCCGGCGACTGCTGTGATCGCGACCGCCAGGGGCAGGATGCTGGACAGAACTACGCTTTTCATCGACGACACCCGGCAACAACGAGGCTGTTTGAAACCAGGCTGACCATGAACAAGATTGGTTAATGCTTCGTCACTGCCGGGTCTCGAAACCGCTATCCGCCAACCATCTCCGAACATCCTGGCGTTATTTACCGGCGCCGGGTGTTTCGGTGTCTTTCTTCGCTGCAAACGAGGTCAGCGCGGAGAGGAAATCGCCCAGTCCCGGGCGCTTTGCGGCGCTGAAGGGCAGGGGCCGCGCCGTCTCCATCGCGGCGATGCCGATGCGCGCCGTCATCATGCCGTTGACGATGCCTTCGCCAAGCCTGGCCGAAAGGCGTGCCGCCAGGCCATGGCCGACGATCTGCTGGACGAAACTGTCGCCGACGGCGATCGAACCGGTGACCGCCAGATGCGCCAGCACGCTGCGCGCCAGCCGGAAGAAACCGAGTGTTCCCGGCCGGCCGCCATAGAGTTCCGACAGGCGGCGGATGAGGCGTCCGGCCTCGAACACGACATAGGCGACATCGACCAGTGCGCGCGGACTGACCGCCGTCACCAGCGAGACGCGTTTGGCAGCCTCCAGAATCATCACCTTCGCCCTGATGTCGAGCGGACCGAGAATTTCCGCTTCGGCCAGGCGCACCAGGTTGGCGCCGTCGATGATCTCGCCGCGCAATTCGGCCAGCGCGCGCCGGCCGGCCGCGGTCTCGGGCTTGGCCGCGACAAAGGCGGAGAGCTCGTCGACAACCGATCGTGCCGCCTTGGGATCGTCGCGCGCAATCGCGTCGAGCGCCCGCTTCTGCAGCTTTTCGACCTCGGCGAGACGGGCGATCGCCAGGAATTCCCGGATCAGGATCACCGCAAGCGCCAGCACGGCGATTGCCGCGACGCCGGCGGCCAGCCAGCCAAGCCATTCGGCTCGTGCAAAAAGATCGCGTATCAGCTGGTCGGTCCACATGCCGATAGCCAGCGAGACCAGCACGCCAAGAGCGCCGAAGAAGACGCTGCCGAGCAGCGATTTTCTTCTCGGGGCGACCGCGGGCGGCTCGGCGGCAACGATGTCGGGTTCATCGAAGACGTCCACCTCGGCCGGTATGACCAGCGCCACGTCGGCCTTCATCGCGCGGGGTTTCCGCTGGGGTTCGGCGTGGGCACGGCGAGGCTCAGGCGTCTCTTGTCTTGACGCGGCTTCCGGCTCGATGCGGAACGCCGCCGGCTTGCGGGGCGAGGTCATGCCAGATGATCTCCGATCAGGAACTGCAAGGCACGGTCGAGCCTGATATGCGGCAGCGACAGCGTGACGCCTTCGGCGGTGCGTTCGAGCTTTGGTGGGCGGAAACGGACGAAGCGGATTGTCGGGTCCGCAGAGTTTTGCCTGTGGTCGGGCGCCGAAACATCGAAAACCGTATCGATTTTCTCCGGTAAGTCACCGGGAAATATAGCTGTTTCCGTCTTTCCGTCGAACGTCTCACCATTGATCCTCTCGCCGGCAATCGGCGTGCCGATGATGACCGGCAATGTCTCACGGCCTTGTTTGACGGTGCCTTCGCGCGTCGCGCGCATCGCCGCCATGGCGACCACGTCGACATCGGCACCAGTGAAATTCGCCCGCGCCACGGCACGGTCGGCCAGGCGCCGCACGATTGCCTGCAAGCGATCATGGCTTTCATGGTGCAGGTGATCGGCCTTGGTGGCGGCGACCAGTATGCGGTCGATGCGCCGGGCGAAAAGATCGGTGAGGAAGCTGCCCCGGCCGGGTCGGAAACAGCTTAGGATCTCGGTTACCGCGCGTTCCAGGTCGGCCATAGCACCGGGGCCGGCGTTCAGCGCCTGCATGGCGTCGATCAGAACGATCTGGCGATCGAGGCGGGCGATGTGCTCGCGGAAGAACGGTTTGACGACATGTGTCTTATAGGCCTCGTAGCGCCTTTCCATCATTGCATGCAGCGAGCCGTTGCGAGGACGCCTGTCGCCGAGGCCAACCAGCGGTGCGAAGGTCAGGGCAGGGGAACCTTCGAGATCGCCAGGCATCAGGAAGCGACCGGGCGGCAAGGTCGAAAGCGCCCGCTCGTCGAGCTTGCAGGCCTTGAGGTAGGCGGCGAAGCTTTCGGCCAGCCGGCGCGCCGTCATCTCGTCGGCGTCGGCGTTCGGGTCGATTTCGGTTGAGACGGCTCGCCAGGCCCGCGACAGGTCCTCGCGCACCGGCAACGCCGCCATTTCAATGGCTTCGCGGGAGAAATCGGCGAAGGACTTGCCGAGCAACGGCAGGTCGAGCAGCCATTCGCCGGGGTAGTCGACGATGTCGACCGACAGCTTGCCGGAAGAGAACATGCGGCTCCAGCCGGAAGCCGATTCATATTCGATGGTCAACCGCAATTCCGAGATGGCGCGGGTCGAATCCGGCCAGACGCGATCATTGACCAAGGCGGCGATGTGGTCCTCATACTGAAAGCGCGGCACGGCATCGTCCGGCTGCTGTTCCAGGAAAGCGCGCGCGATACGCCCTGATTTCTGCGCCTCGAACAACGGCAGGCGCCCGCCGTGGATCAAATTGTGGACAAAGGCCGAGATGAAGACGGTCTTGCCGGCGCGGGAAAGGCCCGTGACACCCAATCGCAGCGATGGCGAAAAAAGCCCCGTGGCGCGCCCGGAGAGCGTGTCGAGAGCAATTCTTGCTTCGTCGGTGAAGGTGGTCAGCGATGATGCCAAAACATGCTCTCTCGGGCTTCGGTCCGTCCGATATAGGCTCTGGAGCCCGGCTTTGAAATGGCGCCGGGAATTGACATCAGAGATCGGCCGGCGTCAGGAAGGCTTCGAGATAGCCGGTGCCCTGGGAGGCCTTCGCCAGATCGCCTTCGAATCGGATGACGGCCAGGCCAGCGGTCGGAAAGCCGTGATTGAGCATGGCCCGCGCCGTCTCGTCGCCGTCGCCCGAAACCGCCATGGCGAGATCCTCCGTCATCGGATTGTGGCCGATGACCAGCAATGAACCGGGTCCGCCGTGGTCGCGGATGAGGCGGAGATAGCCGCCGGCGTCTTCACTGTAGAGCGTGTCGAAGAACAGCACCTTGCCTGTGTCGGTCTCCCCGGCCAAGCCTTCGAGCGTCTCCTTGGCGCGTCTGGCATTGGAGCACAGCGTCAGGTCCGGCACATAGACGCGTGAGCGCATGGCCGCTCCCATCCTCTCGGCTTCGGCGCGGCCGGATGCATCGAGCGGGCGATCGAAATCACGCATGCCGGGCAGCGCCCAACCGGCCCTGGCGTGTCTCAGAAGATAAAGCCTGCTCACCCAACCTCCAACGACGACCAGGGCCGAAACCGCCCGGCGATTAGCCACGAGAACTGGTTCGCGCACAATGGTTCTTGCTCCCGAGAGCCTCGAATCATGGACGCCGGCGAGAAAAGAGGTAATCGCGCAGGGATGCGCAAATTCCGACCGTCTTTTGCAAAGCACGGCTCGCAGCATCACAAGATTTGGCGTGTAGGGACTTGGCCGCGTCCCTTTAAACAGCCCCGCGGCCGCAGATTAACAATTGCGTGACCCGGCGGCTAATTGCGCTTGTGCGGGCGTCGGACCGCGAATATATAGGCGCGGAATTTGGGGCTGTTTGGGTGAGTCGAATGAACGATGCCGTTACCGCCGATTACGTACCCTCCGAAGACGAGCCGTTCATGAACGAGCGGCAGAAATCTTACTTCCGCCTGAAGCTCGTCACCTGGAAGAGCGACATATTGCGCGAAGCGCGCGAAACCCTCGAAATCCTGCAGCAGGAAAACGCCAACCATCCCGATCTCGCCGATCGCGCCTCTTCGGAAACAGACCGCGCCATCGAGCTCAGGGCCCGCGACCGTCAGCGGAAACTTATCGCAAAGATCGATTCGGCGCTGCAGCGCATCGACGAAGGCACCTACGGCTATTGCGAGGAAACCGGCGAGCCGATCGCGCTGAAGCGGCTCGATGCCCGTCCGATCGCTACCTTGTCGATCGAAGCGCAGGAGCGGCATGAACGCCGCGAAAAAGTCTATCGCGACGACTGACGCGTCGTTTCTGGCTCGCGTTCAAGCCGGTTGCAGCGATATTGGTATCAAAATGGCCGGGAAACCCGGCCATTTTTGCGTGACGCATCGATCCACGCGCGGAATCACATTCGCCGAATTCGAACTGTTTGGCGCCGAATTTGAACTGTCCGGCACTGAATTCGAACTGTCTGGTGAGGCGGCTCCCGAACCGATCATCTCTTCTGGCTGGAGAGTTCGCCCAGAAGCCTGGTCATCTCATCGTCGAGCGATGGCGGCGTCTTGGCCGCCGGGCTGTTTGCCGGACCGCCGGAATGGTTTTGGTCCAGTGAAACCTCGAGTTCCTGCATCAGCGCGTCGTCGACGCTGTCCTGCTTGGGCGTCGGCGGCGGCGTGTGCCTCACGGAATTGGCGTTGGCGGAGCCATAGGCAGGCAACGGCGTGACATTCGTCGGCTGATAGCTGTGCGGCGCGGGCTTCGGCGCCGGCGCCGGCGGCGGTGCCGCAGGGCGCGGGCGTGCAGGCGGCGGCGCCGCGTTCACCGGTTGTGGAGCCGGCGCCTGTCTTGCCGGCGCCGGAGCAGGCTGAGGCGCACGCGGCCTTGCCGCCGGGGCGGCTGCGGCCGGAACGGGCTGCAAGCCGCTGTCTCCGGTCAGTGCCGGACGGCGCGGCGCGGCAAGACGGATATCGCGTTCGACGACGACGTCCGTCGGGCCGCCGATCAGAAGCAGGTGTTCGATATCGTCGCGGCGCACCAGCACCAGCCGGCGATGGCTATCGACGGCGGTGGCGTCCATGACCGCCAGGCGTGTCTTGCGGTTCCTGCCGCCGGCGACAAAGGTGCCGAAAGTCAGGTTGCGGACGAGCTTGACGATGACGAGAACGATGACCAGCAGGATCAGCGCGGCGAAGGTCCACAGGAGCGCCGCGGCATAACCGGGACCAGCTACGCTATCCAGCCATTGCAGCATTGGTTCCCCCTGATCGGTTTGGAAAGAGAGGCGACACTAGACCGTTGCGGCGTGCGACCGCAAGTTGCCTTTCACGCTTCGTGAACAGCTTGAAACACTCGAAGGCCGGCAGACATCATTTTTATCTGACATTTGCCACGCGGGCCTTTTCCGGACCGGGAGAATATGATTCAACCCGGTTGGGGTGGGTGCCGGCGCAATTGGGGCGAGTGCCAGAACACCGGACTTCACGAGCAGGGGGCACATGGCCAAGGAAGTGCGCGGCGATTTCTATCCGGTACCGATCGTCGATCAGAACACGCGACCGGGCGCGGTCACCCGGCTCATCATCTTCATCATCGTCCTGACAGGGGCCGCGGTCGTCTTCGGCATTTTCCGCGAGCGCCTCGGCGATCCTTTCCTGCTCGGCATGCTCGGCGTGCTGGCGATGATCGGCGTCGGCTTCCTGTTCGCGACCGCGATCGGCTTCGTGCAGATCACGCCTCGCTCGACCGGTGACGAATTGTCGAAGGCATTCGTCGATTCGATGTCGCAGGGCCTCCTCGTCACGGATACCAAGGGGCGCGTCGTCTACGCCAACCGCGCCTATGCCGACATGACCGGAGCCTCTTCGGCCGCCGACCTGAAGACCGTCGAAGGCTTGCTTTCGGACGTGCCTGAAGCCTCCGTGACCATCTACCGGCTGGCATCCGGCCTGCGCGACGGCCAGCCAGGCGACGGCGAGTTCCGGCTGGCGCAGTCCATCCGGCCCGGGGCCGAGCCCGGCGCCCGCTGGTATCGCGCCCGTGCCCGTGCCTTCAACATTCCGGGCCAACGCCTGCCGATGCTGGCTTGGCAACTCGCCGATATTTCGCAGGAGCGAGCCGAACAGGAGCGCTTCTTCCTCGATTTGCAGAAAGCCATCGATCACCTCGATCACGCTCCGGCTGGCTTCTTTTCCGCCGACCAGGACGGCCGCGTCACCTATATCAACGCCACGCTCGCCGAATGGCTGGGCATCGATCTCGCCAGCTTCACGCCAGGCGCCGTGACCTTGCCGGATATCGTCGCCGGCGACGGCATGGCGCTGGTGCGCTCGGTCAAGGCCGATCCCGGCACGACCCGCAACGCGGTCATCGATCTCGACCTGACGACGATGACGGGCGAGGCGCTGCCGGTGCGCTTCATGCACCGCGTTTCGGCCAGCCGCGAAGGCATTGGCGGCCCGACGCGCACGATCGTGCTCAATCGCACGCAAGGCGAGGATGCCTCGGCCGATCTGCGCGCCTCGGAGGTGCGCTTCACCCGCTTCTTCAATTCGACGCCGATGGCGATCGCCGGCGTCGATGCCAGCGGGCGCATCCTGCGCACCAACGCGCCGTTCCTGTCGCTGTTTTCCTCGGTCGTCGACCGGGATGCCGTGGATCGCCGCGTGCGGCTCGATACGGTGATCCATGAACGCGACCGGCCGGCCTTTGCCGCGGCATTCGAAAAGGCACGGCAGCGGCAGGCCGATATCGAGCCGATCGACACGCTGCTGCCCGGCAATGAAGAGCGGCACATCCGTTTCTATGTCAACGCCGTCGCCGACGGCACCGGCGGCGAGGGCGCCGAGGAGTCGGCCATCGTCTACGCCGTCGACACGACCGAACAGAAAGCGCTTGAAGGCCAGATGGCCCAGAGCCAGAAAATGCAGGCGGTCGGCCAGCTTGCCGGCGGCATCGCCCACGACTTCAACAATGTCCTGACCGCCATCATCATGGCGTCGGACCTGCTTTTGACCAACCACCGGCCGTCGGACCCGTCCTTCCCCGACATCATGAACATCAAGCAGAACGCCAACCGGGCGGCGTCGCTGGTGCGGCAGTTGCTGGCCTTCTCGCGCAAGCAGACGCTGCGGCCGGAAGTGCTCAACCTGACCGACGTGCTCGCCGATCTCAGGATGCTGCTTGCCCGCCTGGTCGGCAACGACATCAAGCTGAAGATCGACCATGGCCGCGACCTGTGGCCGGTCAAGGTCGATATCGGGCAGTTCGAGCAGGTGGTGGTCAATCTGGCGGTCAATGCGCGCGACGCGATGCCGGCCGGCGGCGATCTCACCGTGCGCACCCGCAACGTGACCGCCGAGGAGTGCAAGACCTTCCCCTACCGCGAACTCGCCGCGGCAGACTATGTCGTGGCCGAAGTCGAGGATACCGGAAGCGGTATCGCGCCGGACGTGCTGAAGAAGATATTCGAGCCGTTCTTCACCACTAAGGAAGTCGGCAAGGGCACGGGCCTTGGCCTGTCCATGGTCTACGGCATCATCAAGCAGACCGGCGGCTTCATTTTCTGCGATTCCGAGGTCGGCAAAGGGACCGTTTTCCGCATCTTCCTGCCGCGTCACATCGCTGAGGCGAAAAAGGCCAGCGAAGCCGGTGAAGCGCCGGCCGCGGCGCCGGTCAAGCCGGCCGATACCGCCAAGGACCTGTCCGGGTCGGCCACGGTGCTGTTGGTCGAGGACGAGGATGCCGTGCGCATGGGCGGCATGCGGGCACTGATCTCGCGCGGCTATACCGTGCACGAGGCATCTTCGGGCGTCGAGGCACTGGAAGTGTTCGAAGCGCTCGGCGGCAAAGTCGATATCGTCGTTTCGGACGTGGTGATGCCGGAAATGGACGGGCCGACGCTGCTCGGCGAACTGCGCAAGCGCCAGCCCGACATCAAATTCGTTTTCGTGTCCGGCTATGCCGAGGACGCATTCGCCAGGAACCTCCCTGCGGACGCGCATTTCGGCTTCCTGCCGAAGCCGTTTTCGCTCAAGCAGCTGGCGACCATCGTCAAGGATGTGCTTGAATCCTAGAAATCACTGATCAGGCCGTTTCCCGCTTCGGCGCCATCCGGCCTTCCATGCCCTGCCGATTGCCGGAGCGGAACCCGACGAGGTTCCGCGTCTTCTTTTTCTCGGCGTCTCAGTTCTTCGTACAAGTCGAGGCGGTGAAGGCGCCGTCGGGCTGCTTCATGATGATGTCGAAGGAGGGCGGGTTCTGGCCATCCAGCGTTGCCTGGGTCAGCGAGAGCGAGTTGCCGCCGGTGGTATAGCCGCCGAGCGGTCCCAGCCATGAGATCACGCCGTTTGCGTCCATCTGGTAGTTGTAACCCTGCCGTGCCGCCCCAAACGTGACTGGGCCGCTATAGACATTTCCCTTGATGGTGATGTCGCCGAGACTGAGGAACATGCCGAGCAAGTAGACTTCGCAGTGATAGGTGCCGTCGGGCATCTTTCCGTCACTGAAGTCGGCGCGTGCATCGCCGGTCGCTGTCGTCGGAAGCAGGATGCCAAGAGCAATGCGGGCAATAGAAAGGCGGGAAATCCAGGATGCCATGACGTCGTCCGGTTGAACGGCGAGCTTGCCCTATTTCTGTGCCTTGCCGCAACATTTGTCATTTGCGACCCGAGGAGTCGGGTCAAAATCTAGGCACCGGAAAAATTTGTACGAAAATTAGGCATAAGCGGTGTGTGCTGCGCAAATTTCCCGCAATCGATTCTTGACCGGACCTCTTTCTTTATGTGTTGCTAATATTCAAGCCTTTGATTGCGTTCGATTATCTGCCTCGAAGACGCGTTGGATCGGCAGTTGGCATGGGGGTTGCTTCGTATTGTTGCGATGCAATCAACCAGTTTGGGAGTGTTAGGCATGAGGGGTAATTTCTTGACAATAACAAAAATGTTTTCGGCTGGCGTGGTCGCCGCCAGCCTGATGGTGTCCGCTCCCGCCAAGGCGGCCGAGGACACGATCAAGGTCGGCATCCTCCATTCGCTGTCGGGGACCATGGCGATTTCGGAGACGACGCTGAAGGACGCCATGCTGATGCTCATCGACGAGCAGAACGCCAAGGGCGGCTTGCTCGGCAAGAAGCTCGAAGCCGTCGTCGTCGATCCGGCTTCCAACTGGCCGCTATTCGCCGAAAAGGCGCGCGAGCTGATCTCCAAGGACAAGGTGGCGGCCGTGTTCGGCTGCTGGACCTCGGTGTCGCGCAAATCGGTGCTGCCGGTGTTCTCCGAACTCGACAATATCCTGTTCTATCCCGTCCAGTATGAGGGCGAGGAAAGCGAGCGCAACGTGTTCTACACCGGTGCGGCGCCGAACCAGCAGGCCATTCCGGCCGTCGACTATCTGATGAGCGAGGACGGCGGTTCGGTGAAGCGTTGGGTGCTCGAGGGCACCGACTACGTCTATCCGCGCACCACCAACAAGATCCTCGAAGCTTACCTGAAGGCCAAGGGCGTCGCGGCCGAGGATATCCAGGTCAACTACACGCCGTTCGGCTTCTCCGACTGGCAGACCGAAGTCTCGGCAATCAAGAAGTTCGGCTCGGCCGGCAAGAAGACCGCCGTCGTCTCGACGGTCAATGGCGACGCCAATGTGCCGTTCTACAAGGAACTCGGCAACCAGGGCATCAAGGCCGAGGACATCCCGGTCATGGCGTTCTCGGTCGGCGAGGAAGAGCTTGCCGGTCTCGACACCGCGCCGCTGGTCGGCCATCTCGCCGCCTGGAACTATTTCGAGAGCATCGATACGCCCGAGAACAAGAAGTTCATCGCCGACTGGCACAAGTTCATCAAGAACGACAAGCGCACCACCAACGATCCGATGGAAGCCCACTATATCGGCTTCAACATGTGGGTGAAGGCGGTCGAGAAGGCCGGCACCACCGATCCGGACAAGGTCATCGATGCGATGGTCGGCGTTTCCGTGCCGAACCTGACCGGCGGCTATTCGACCATGATGCCGAACCACCACATCACCAAGCCGGTGCTGATCGGTGAAATCCAGGCCGACGGCCAGTTCGAGACGGTTTCGCGCACGCCGGGCCTGGTGATGGGCGATGAGTGGTCCGACTATCTGCCCGATTCCAAGGACCTGATCTCCGATTGGCGCGCGCCTTTGTCCTGCGGCAACTTCAATGTCGCCACCGGCAAGTGCGGCGGCAAAGGCACGAACTGATCCTCCCGGTCTGACCGGGCCGTGGCCGCGACGCCACGGCCCGGGACCGCAAGCGCTTCGGGCGGGCTTCCTCCTCCAAGCCCGCCCGGGCGCGAAATCAACAGCCCCGGAGCTACCCGAAGCCGATGACATCGATTCGCATGATTGGCCTGATGCTGGTGTTGCTGCTGGCGACACTTTTGCCGTCGAATGCCAATGAAGCCGATCTGCGCGCCATCGTCGCCAAGTTCGCCACGGCCACCGGGTTTTCCGCCACGGGAGCCGTGGTTCACGAACTGGCCGCCACCGGCGATCCCGCCGTCGAACGGCCGCTATCGGCGCTTGCCGACGGCAACCTCTATGTCCGCAAGGCCGATTCCCTGGTGTTCGTCGGCAAGGAAGCCGGCGAAAGCGTCGAGCTTTTCGACCCGCTGAGCGGCGAAGCGTCCGGCGAAGCGGCTAAGGACGGTATCACCAAGATCAAGGTCAACAACACTTTGCGGCGCGTCATCCGCGATGCACTGGGTACGCTGACGCTCGGCGCCAAGGATCCGGCCGCGCGCATCGCCGCCGCCGATACAATGTTCAAGACGCCGGATGCCTCAAACATCGAGCCGCTCGACACGGCGATCGCCAACGAGACGGTCGCGAGCGTCAAGGCCTTGCTCGAACAGGCCCGCGCCGCCTCCGTGCTGGTCTCCGACCGGCCGGACGCAGACAAGCTCGCCGCGGTGGCGCTGATCGGCGCAAGGGGCGACCGCGACGCGGTTTCGCTGCTCACCTCGGTCGAGGCGAACGCCTCGGGCGTCGTGAAGGAAGCCGTGACGGCGGCTATCGCCAACATCAATTCGACGCTGGCATTCTGGGATGCCGGCCAGAACATCTGGTACGGCATTTCGCTCGGCTCGGTGCTGCTGCTTGCCGCTATCGGCCTTGCCATCACCTTCGGCGTCATGGGCGTGATCAACATGGCGCATGGCGAGATGGTCATGCTCGGCGCCTATACGACCTTCGTCGTCCAGCAGGTGATCCGCACTTCCTTTCCAGGCTTGTTCGACTGGTCGCTGGTCATCGCGCTGCCGCTGGCCTTCCTGGTCTCAGCCCTCGTTGGTCTCATCATCGAGCGCGGCGTCATCCGTTTTCTCTACGGACGCCCATTGGAAACGCTGCTGGCGACATGGGGCGTCTCGCTGATCCTGCAGCAGGCCGTGCGCAGCATTTTTGGGCCGACCAACCAGGAGGTCGGCAATCCCTCCTGGATGTCGGGTTCGTTCGACGTCGGCCAGTTGGCCATCACCTGGAACCGTCTCTGGATCCTGGTCTTCGCGCTCAGTGTCTTCGCCGTGCTGCTCTATGTGATGAAGCGCACGCCCTGGGGCCTGCAAATGCGCGCCGTCACCGCCAACCGGCGCATGGCCGCTTCGATGGGCATCAGGACGCCCTGGGTCGACGCGCTGACCTTCGCGCTCGGATCCGGCATTGCCGGCATCGCCGGCGTCGCGCTCAGCCAGATCGACAACGTCTCGCCCAATCTCGGCCGCGGCTACATCATCGATAGCTTCATGGTCGTCGTCTTCGGCGGTGTCGGCAATCTGTGGGGCACGCTGGTCGGCGCCTTCTCGCTCGGTATCGTCAACAAATTCCTCGAGCCCTATGCCGGCGCCGTGCTCGGCAAGATCGTCGTGCTGGTTTTGATCATCCTGTTCATCCAGAAGCGCCCGCGCGGCCTGTTCGCGCTCAAGGGCAGGGCGGTGGAAGCATGATGTCAGGACGCTTCTTCGCCACCGGCGCGGACCGCCGCATCGCCATCACCATCCTCATCCTGCTGGCGGCGGCCATCATCGTGCCGCTGCTCAACCTGGCCGTTTCGCCGGCCAGCGCGTTCTACATCCCGTCCTACATCGTGGCGCTGACCGGCAAGTATCTCTGCTATGCGTTGCTGGCGCTCGCGCTCGACCTCGTCTGGGGCTATTGCGGCATCCTTTCGCTCGGCCACGGCGCCTTCTTCGCGCTCGGCGGCTATGCGATGGGCATGTATCTGATGCGCCAGATCGGCTCGCGGGGCGTCTACGGCAACCCGATCCTGCCAGACTTCATGGTGTTCCTGAACTACAAGCAGTTGCCGTGGTTCTGGACCGGTTTCGACCATTTCTGGTTCGCCGCCATCATGGTGCTTGCGGTGCCGGGCCTGCTCGCCTTCGTCTTTGGCTGGTTCGCTTTCCGCAGCCGCGTCACCGGCGTCTATCTCTCGATCATCACCCAGGCGATGACCTATGCGCTGCTGCTGGCCTTTTTCCGCAACGACATGGGGTTCGGCGGCAATAATGGCCTGACCGATTTCAAGGATATACTGGGCTTCAACGTACAGGCCGATGCGACGCGTTCGGCCCTGTTCGCCGCCAGCGCGGTGATCCTGGCACTCGCGGTCTTCATCACCTGGGCGATCGTCGGTTCGAAATACGGCAAGCTGCTTATGGCCGTGCGTGACGCCGAGAGCCGCACACGCTTCCTCGGCTGGCGGGCGGAAAATGTGAAACTGTTCGCCTTCACCGTCTCGGCCGTCATGGCCGGCATTGCCGGCGCGCTTTACGTGCCGCAGGTCGGCATCATCAATCCGGGCGAGTTCGAACCGTCCAATTCGATCGAGGTGGTGATCTGGGCTGCCGTCGGTGGACGCGGCACCATTGTCGGGCCGATTGTCGGCGCGCTGCTGGTCAATGCCGGCAAATCCTGGTTCACCGGCGTGCTGCCGGAATTCTGGCTGTTTGCACTGGGCGGCATGTTCGTCGCCGTCACGCTGTTCCTGCCGAAGGGCATCATCGGCATGTGGGATTCCTGGCGCGGCAACGCCAGGGCGTTGCGTGCGGCTTCGCTGGCCGAGGAGGCTGGCACCGATCCTGAGATGCCGCCGCCGCCGCCGCGGAAGATCGTTCGCAGCGCGGCGACAAAGCCGGGTGAATGGTCTTCGTCCAGCCCCGAACCGCAGCCGGCGGAGTGAGCGACCATGTCGAAGTCGAACACCATCCTTTATCTCGACGGCGTCTCGGTTTCTTTCGATGGCTTCCGCGCCATCAACAATTTGTCGCTGGTGCTCGACAAGGGTGAGATGCGCGCCATCATCGGTCCCAACGGCGCCGGCAAGACGACGATGATGGACATCGTTACCGGCAAGACGCGGCCCGACGAGGGCGAAGTGTTCTTCGACGGTCAGGTGGATCTCACCAAGCATGACGAGGCCGAGATCGCCATGATGGGCATCGGCCGCAAATTCCAGAAGCCGACCGTGTTCGAAAGCCACACGATCGAGGAAAACCTGATGCTGGCACTGAAGGGGCCGCGCTCGATTTTCCCGGCGCTGTTCCACCGCCGCTCGGCTGCGGAGGCGCGGCAGATCGACGACATTCTCGGCATCATCCGGCTCGGCGACAAGCGCGAAGAAATGGCCGCCAATCTCAGCCATGGCCAGAAGCAGTGGCTCGAGATCGGCATGCTGCTCGCGCAGGATCCGAAGCTGCTGCTGGTGGACGAGCCGGTCGCCGGCATGACCGATGCCGAAACCGAGGAAACGGCGCGGCTGCTCAAGGACATAGCGCGCGACCATTCGGTCATCGTCGTCGAGCACGACATGCATTTCGTGCGCGAGCTCGGCGTCAAGGTCACCTGCCTGCACGAGGGCTCGGTGCTGTCCGAAGGCACACTCGATTTCGTTTCGGCCGACGAGCGCGTCGTCGAAGTCTATCTGGGGAGATGAGCATGGTCTGGCGGGTTCAATTCCATCGCTTCGATCTGTCTTTTCTCAGGTTCTGGAGAAGGCGCTGACATGCTCGAAGTTTCCGATGCCACGCTCCACTACGGCGCCGCCCAGGCGCTGCGCGGCGTGTCGCTGAAGGCGGGTGCCGGCAAGATCACTTGCGTGCTCGGCCGCAACGGCGTCGGCAAGACCAGTTTGATGAGATCGATCGTCGGCCACCACCGGCTGACGAGCGGAAGCGTTGCCTTCGAGGGGAAGGCGCTCGACCGGAGCGCGGCGTATGATCGCGCCCGGTCGGGCATCGCATTCGTGCCGCAGGGCAGGGAGATTTTTCCCTTGCTTACCGTACGCGAGAACCTGGAATCGGGCTTCGCGCCTTTGAAGCGCGTCGACCGCAACGTGCCGGCGCATGTGTTCGAGCTGTTTCCCGTGCTGAAGCAGATGCTGGGCCGCCGCGGCGGCGATCTTTCCGGCGGCCAGCAACAGCAGCTCGCGATCGGCAGGGCGCTGGTGATGCGGCCGAAGCTGCTGGTGCTCGACGAGCCGACGGAAGGGATACAGCCGTCGATCATCAAGGACATAGGCCGCGCCATCCGCTATCTGCGCGACCAGGCCGGCATTGCCGTGCTTTTGGTCGAGCAATATCTGGATTTCTGCCGCGAGCTCGCCGACGAGGTCAACATCATGGACCGTGGCCTGATCGTCCATACCGGGCCGGCGGAAGATCTGGACCGTGCCGATGTCAGGAAATTCCTGACGGTGTAGAATCGGCGCTGGGCTTCAGGTGGATCCGAAGTCGCTGGCACAATATTTCCGACCCAACCATCCGCGTCTCTGGTGCACCCGGGGCTGCATGCTAATCTTTTCCTGGCTTTTGTGAGTCGGCCGCTTCCGTATCAGTCTGGTTTATCGCAGATCGAGGGACGCGGGCCCGGGCGGGCAAGTTCCGCGCAAGCATGCATTCCTAGCTTCCCTCTGCGATCTCTGTCGTTCAACGCGTTTGGGCACACAGGCTAAGGGACAGCCATGGAACGTTACGTCGAGGACTACCAGAAACGGCGGCTCACGGAGCGCGTCGACATCATCACCGCCATCAACATCCTGAGATCCCAAGGGTACGACCGCGACGAACTGATCGAGGAAATCACCAAGGTCTTTTACGTCGATCTCGATACCTTCAATGAAATCGTCTTGGCGGCATAAGCCGCCCTCGTTGCTCTCGACCACAGGCGGGGCATTGCGGGTCGCTATCGACTCCGTCGTGCCCGGGCCGCCCGCTCGCGCGCCGCTTCCCTGGGAAAAGCTCCCACGATTCCGACGGACCCGATGAGCTTCATAGTCGCGTACGAGGCGCCGTCAGCGCGTCGTCCATGCGAAGGTTCGTTCGATGACCTTTCGTGTTCTGGGCGACAGCATCAGCCTGCGCGCCGGAATGGAGAGACGCGGTTGCGGCCACCGCGCTTGGCGGCATAGAGCGCCTTGTCGGCGGCGCTGAGCACCTTGTCGAAGTTGAGGCCTTCCTTGCTGCCGAAGGCATACCCGGCGCTGACCGTGCATGTCAGGGATCCCGCTTCGGTTTCGATGCGGCGCGCCGCGAACGAGGTCCGTATGGCTTCGGCGGTATTCTCCACCGTTTCGGGCAAGGTCCGCTTCAACACAAGCGCGAATTCCTCCCCGCCCATGCGTGCGGCAATGTCGGCTGGGCGAAGATTGCAGGCGAGCTCCCTGGCGAACACCCTCAACACCTCGTCGCCAGTCGCGTGGCCGAATTCGTCGTTGATGGCCTTGAAACTGTCGAGGTCGAACACGACTACCGCGGTGAAGGCGCCGACCGGAGAATCGCCGAAAAGGTCGAACAGCGCACGGCGGTTGAGCAGGCCGGTCAACGGATCGGTCAGGGCGTTGCGGCGGTGATGTCTGGCCAGGCGGCCCTGGTTGAGGGCCAGCGACAGCGCGCCGATGCCCGTCATCGAGGCAATGACGACGACAAGGCTCAAATCCTCGGCCCAGTTGCTCGGCGCATGGCCGAGGATCAGCTTGCCATCCCAGGCCAGGACAGCGGCGCACAGCAGGAAAGATAGGGCGGTGGCGGAATAGAGGGCCGCGGCACCGATCGTCAGGGCAGGGGCCTCGGCGCGGCCTTTCCAGTATTCGGTGGCCGTGGCGAACAGAAGCAGCGCGGCGAACAGATTCTCGAACATGAAGCCGAGCCCGTCATAGCCAAGCGCCATCGGCGGCAGCGCCACCGCAAGCGAAATGCCGCTGCCGATCAGGATCCTGGGGATTGGCGAGCCGCCGCTTCTGAACTGGTAGGAGGCACCAAGCATCATCGAGAAGCTGACCAGCAGCAGAGCGAAGGTGGCCATGCCGAGGATACGCCCGGGCGTGTCGATGTAGGCGTCGTAGGTGAAGATATCGCAGACCACCAGCAATGCGCTGATCGCCCATGTCAGCAGGAATTTGTCGGTGCGCGCGGTCAGCCACGTTCCGAACAACGTCAGGCTCAGGCAGGCAGCGGAAAAACCAACTGCCAGCAGAAGTGAGTTGTAGTCGAGCGACATGCCCCTCGTCCTTGCCCGCGGCGGCCTCTGCAACCTAGCGTGGCTGGATTCATGACGTAAGGAAGTATCGATAAGGTTACGATGGAGGCGAAGACGCCGAGATTGCGCTGCCTTAGAGGACTATCGTCGACAACAGCAGGATGGCGCCGATCGCCATCATTAGCAGTCCCGGCCAATTCTGTGACAGGCCGAGGAAACCGAGGCCCCGCCGGCGTGGCTCGAGCGTCGGTCCCGGTGTTGCGAGGTTTGGCATAGGTCGATCCGAAGTTACAGGTGCGGGATCGCTGAGCCGTCCGCGCTTGAGGGCCGCGCCCGCCATGTACACAACGCCGGCGACGATGAGCAACGCTCCGATAAGGATGACAGCCATCCTTTCCTCGCTTTTCTCGGGTTCTCCCAATGCAGCAGCGTTAGCTCCCGCGGGAACCACCCCGGCAAAACGGTCATGACGCCCCTGAGGTTCCGACAGAGGCTGCTGACGCAGGTAACCTAGCAGATGAATATAGCCACAAGGCTTGCAGCTTAGGCCGTCACCCGCTTCATCAATGCCATTGCCCCGAACGGCGCGCGCACCTTGCCTTCGGTGATGAAGTAGATGAACACGTCGCGCGGCTGGACCGGCGCATCGGTGCTGGGATCGGCGCGCGGCAGGTCGGCCGGTACCTTGCCCTCCGCCCAGACCTTTGCACGCGCCGCCCATTCGTCGAGGCCCTTTGGCGTGTAGCAGTCGGGATTGTCGTCACTGCCGGTTTGCAACCGGGCGTAGATGAAATCGCCGGTGATATCGGCGATCGCAGGATATTTGGCGTGATCGGCATAGACGATCGCCGCCTTGTATTTGCGCGCGAGCGCGGCGAATTCCGGCACGACAAAGCTGTCGTTGCGCACTTCGAGCGCATGGCGCAGCGCGACGCCGTCTTGGCTTTCCGGCAACAGTTTCAAAAAAGCCTCGAAATCGTCCGCATCGAATTTCTTGGTCGGCGCGAACTGCCATAGGATCGGCCCGAGCTTTTCGCCGAGCGCGGCGACGCCGGAGCCGAGGAAGCGCATCATCGACTCGCCGGCCTCACCAAGCACACGCCGGTTGGTGACGAAGCGGTTGCCCTTCAGCGAATAAACGAAACCGTCAGGGGCCTCGTTGGCCCATTTGACGAAGGTCGGCTCCTTGAAACTGGAATAATAGGTGCCGTTGACCTCGATGCTCGGCACCTGCCGAGTGGCATATTGCAGTTGCTTCGCCTTGGAGAGTTTTTCGGGATAGAAGGACGTATCCCACGGCTCGAAGGTCCAGCCGCCCATGCCGGCGCGGATTGTTCCCGATTTGCTCATTGTCGTCCTCCCGATTCAAAAGCCTGGCCGAATTCAGAAAAATCAGGCCATCGTGATTTCGTCGACGGCTTTGGCCATATCGACGAGCACCCATCCCGGCCGGTAGGGATTGGGCCGGCGACCCGTTTCGTGGAAACCATAGGCCAGATAAAGCGCGATATTTCGCTCCATCCTTGCATTGGTGTAGAGCCGCATCTCGGGCAAGCCCCACAGGCGGGTCTGTTCGTCCGCGTGTTTGAGGAGCGTGATGCCGAACCCCTTGCCCTGGAACTCGGGGGCAACAGCGACGGAGAAGATCATCGCGTGATCGTCATGCCGCTCCAAAGTGAGCAGCCCGGCAAGTTCACCGCCGCTCTCCAAGAGCCAGACCTCGCCGCGCGCGATGCGCGGCGCATAGTCCTCGGTGACGGGGATCGGCGGTGCGCCGAACAGCGCGGTGTAGGGCGCGTAGGCGGCTTCCGTCAGTGAGACGATAGCCTGGAGATCACCGGCAAGCGCTCTTCTGATTGTCATTCAAAAGCTCTCCAGGCGCCAAGCGGGCCGCCCATCACTCCGCCGCTTCGCGCTTGCCTCCGGGGCGCCGCTCCAGCAATTCCTTGAGGAACTGGCCGGTGTAGCTGCGCTTTTCGCGCACGATCGCTTCCGGCGTGCCGGAGGCGACGAGTTCGCCGCCGCCGTCGCCGCCTTCGGGGCCGAGGTCGAGCACCCAGTCGGCGGTTTTTATCACTTCGAGATTGTGCTCGATGACGACCACCGTGTTGCCCTGGTCGACCAGCTCGTGCAGCACTTCCAAAAGCTTGGCGACGTCATGGAAATGCAGGCCGGTGGTCGGCTCGTCGAGGATGTAGAGCGTCTTGCCGGTCGCCTTGCGCGACAGTTCCTTGGCGAGCTTGATGCGCTGCGCCTCGCCGCCCGACAGCGTCGTCGCCTGCTGGCCGATATGGATATAGCCGAGGCCGACCTGCTTCAGCGTGTCGAGCTTGTCGCGCACGCCGGGCACCGCGGCGAAGAAATCGACGCCTTCCTCGACGGTCATGTCGAGCACATCGGCGATCGACTTGCCCTTGAACAGCACGTCGAGCGTCTCACGGTTGTAGCGCTTGCCGTGGCAGACGTCGCAGGTGACGTAGACGTCGGGCAGGAAGTGCATCTCGATCTTGATGACGCCGTCGCCCTGGCAGGCCTCGCAGCGGCCACCCTTGACGTTGAAGGAAAAGCGCCCCGGCTGATAGCCGCGCGCCTTGGCTTCCGGCAGGCCCGCGAACCAGTCGCGGATCGGCGTGAAGGCACCGGTATAGGTGGCCGGGTTCGAACGCGGCGTGCGGCCGATCGGCGACTGGTCGATGTCGATGACCTTGTCGAGGAATTCGAGGCCCTCGATGCGGTCATGCTCGGCCGGATGCTCGCGCGAGCCCATGATGCGGCGGGAGGCCGCCTTGAACAGCGTCTCGATCAGGAAGGTCGACTTGCCGCCGCCCGACACGCCGGTGACGGCGGTGAAGGTGCCGAGCGGGATTTCGGCGGTGACGTTCTTCAGATTGTTGCCGCGCGCGCCGACGATTTTCAGGCGCCGGTTCTTCTTCGCTTCGCGCCGCACGCTGGGCGTCGCCACCTCCAGTTCGCCCGACAGGTATTTGCCGGTGATCGAATTGGGATTGGCCATGACCTGCTGCGGCGTGCCCTGGGCGATGATCTCGCCGCCATGAATGCCGGCGGCCGGCCCCATGTCGACGACATAGTCGGCATGCAGGATGGCGTCCTCGTCATGCTCGACGACGATGACCGTGTTGCCGATGTCGCGCAGGTGCTTCAGCGTATCGAGAAGGCGCGAGTTGTCGCGCTGGTGCAGGCCGATCGACGGCTCGTCCAGCACATAGAGCACGCCGGTGAGGCCGGAGCCGATCTGCGAGGCGAGCCGGATACGCTGGCTCTCGCCGCCCGACAGCGTGCCGGAATTGCGCGACAGCGTCAGATAGTCGAGCCCGACATCGTTGAGGAAGCGCAGCCGTTCGCGGATTTCCTTCAGCACGCGGACCGCGATCTCGTTCTGCTTGTCGTTGAGCTGCGCCGGCAGGTCGGTGAACCACTGGTCGGCGTTGCGGATCGACTGTTCGGTGACCTCGCCGATGTGCTTGCCGGCGATTTTCACCGCCAGCGACTCGGGCTTCAACCGATACCCCTTGCAGGCCGGGCAAGGCGTGGCCGACATGAAGCGCTCGATCTCCTCGCGCATCCAGGCGGATTCGGTCTCTTTCCAGCGCCGCTCGAGATTGGGGATGACGCCCTCGAAAGTCTTGGTCGTCTTGTAGGAGCGCAGGCCGTCATCATACTGGAACGTGATCTCGCGCTCGCCTGTGCCGCGCAGGATCGCCTCCTGAGCCTCGACGCTCAAATCCCTGAACTTGTCGCCGAGCTTGAAGCCGTAAGCCTTGCCCAGCGCCTCAAGCGTCTGCACGTAATAGGGCGAGGTCGATTTCGCCCATGGGCTGACGGCACCGTCGCGCAGCGACAGGTTCTCATCCGGTACGACGAGATTGGGATCGATGGCGCGCTGGCTGCCGAGACCGTCGCAGGTCGGGCAGGCGCCGAACGGGTTGTTGAACGAGAACAGCCTGGGCTCGATCTCCGGAATGGTAAAGCCGGACACCGGGCAAGCGAATTTTTCGGAGAACAGGATGCGCTCATGCGTCTCGTTCTTCGACTTGTTGACCGAATCCTCGCCGGTCTGGCTGGCGTCGAGCGGCTTGTCGGCGAACTCGGCCACCGCCAGTCCTTCGGCGAGCTTGAGCGCGGTCTCGATGGAGTCGGCAAGCCGGGTGGCGAGATCGCCGCGCACGACGATGCGATCGACGACGACGTCGAGGTCGTGCTTGTACTTCTTGTCCAGCGCCGGCACGTCGGCAATCTCGTAGAAGACGCCGTCGACCTTGACGCGCTGAAATCCCTTCTTCTGCAGCTCCAGCAATTCCTTGCGGTACTCGCCTTTGCGGCCGCGCACGATCGGCGCCAGGATGAACAGGCGCGTGCCTTCCTCGACCGCCAGCACCCGGTCGACCATCTGCGAAACCGTCTGGCTTTCGATCGGCAGGCCGGTGGCCGGCGAATAGGGCACGCCGACACGCGCGAACAGAAGCCGCATATAGTCGTAGATCTCGGTGACGGTGCCGACCGTCGAACGCGGGTTCTTGGACGTGGTCTTCTGTTCGATGGAGATGGCTGGCGACAGGCCGTCGATCTGGTCGACGTCCGGCTTTTGCATCATTTCGAGGAATTGCCGGGCATAGGCCGACAGGCTCTCGACGTAGCGGCGCTGGCCTTCGGCATAGATGGTGTCGAAGGCGAGCGACGACTTGCCGGAGCCCGACAGGCCGGTCATGACGATCAGGCTGTCGCGCGGCAGGTCGAGATCGACGTTCTTGAGATTGTGTTCGCGCGCCCCGCGAATGGAAAGAAATTTATGGTCGGCCATAGCCGGTCGCCGCCTCAGATCTGGAATTCGTGGGATTGGCGGGCTTTTCCCGGCCATCCCTTATGTAGGTTTTTTTGCCGCCACGTCGAGAGACGCCACAACTCCCGACAGAAGCGTTTAACCGTCTTTCGCGCGAAGGGGCAAGCAGAAAGAACAAAGGCCGAACATGCTCCTGACAAAAGCTGTGCATGGAGCCCTGGTGCATGAGGTTCGATCACATTTTTTAATCAGCCTATTTGAACGGTTGACGTCCCCGACAGAGGGGGGCAGACTCCAGACGTCAACCGAAGCCGGCCGTCTTTCGATGGCCTCGCCGCCCAGGGGCGGCCTGCGAGACGCCGCAGGCATTTGCGATTTGAGCTTCGGGACGACGACAGGACGCAATGGACAAAGGAGCGGAGCATGACGCCACCTGACCATCACAAAGGGCTCCACATCGCGATGGAGCCGCGGCGGGCATAAGTGCCAAGAGTTGGCGGTTTCGCCGCCAGGCAAACCATGAACCTGCCGTACCGTTAAAATCAGAGACTGCTAGTCGGATCGTCGGCTGAACACCGCGAAGCATCCGAAATCAAACGCCGGCAGTATATTCCCGGCAAGAGATTGGATTTTAAATCCAGAGAAGCCCCGTCCGTTTGCGCAAAGCACGGCGGGGCTATTCTTTTAGGCGAGATGATCTCCAAAAGCGTGCCCGCCCAATAGCGCGGACCTTGAGAAGATGAATCGCAAACCCTCCGGCTGATGTCACCGGTTGGAGGGCTTGATCGAACCTGCGCCGACATCGACAGTGATGCTGCCGGAAATCCTGACGTCCGTGTCGCCGATCTTGAACTGGCCGTCGCCGTTGCTGGGGAACGCGTCGTCGGACTCGGGCTGCGGAGCCGGCCTGGCGATGCGATACTCGCTGCTCACGCCGGGCAGGGCGCCTTTCCGTGGCGAGTTGTCTTCGGCGCGTGCCGTGCCGGACACCAGGCCGGCAATGGCGAGCATCGCAATGGCGATGCGGTGTGAAGTTCTGGACGGAAGAAGGTAGGCCATTCCTCATTTATAGTCATGTGGCGCCGACGGAACCAGACAGCCATCGTCAAATCTTCGGCAACCGGATTCACGCCGCCTTTTTGCGTGTGTCGAAGACGTGGTCGACGATGCCCCACGCCTGGGCTTCGCGGGCGGTCATGAAGTGGTCGCGGTCCAGCGTTCGCTCGACCTCTTCGTAGCTGCGTCCGCAATGCTGCGCATAGAGTTCGGTCATGTGGCGTTTCGTCTGGCCGATGCGCTCGGCATGGCGCTGGATGTCGGAGGCCTGGCCCTGGAAACCGCCCAGCGGCTGATGCAGCAGGATGGTGGCGTTGGGCAGCGAAATGCGGCGTCCCGGCGAACCCGCCATCAGCAGGAACGATCCCATCGAAGCGGCAAAGCCCATGCAGACGGTCGACACCGGGCAGCTGATGTACTGCATCGTGTCGTAGATGGCGAAACCGCTGGTCACCACGCCACCCGGCGAGTTGATGTAGAGCGAGATCTCCTTGTCGGGATTGTCCGATTCCAGCGATAGAAGCTGTGCGCAGACCAGCGCCGAGGTGTCGTCGTTGATCTCGCCGTTGATGAAGATGATGCGCTCGCGCAGCAGCCGCGAGAAAATGTCGAAGGCGCGTTCGCCGCGGCTCGATTGCTCGATCACCATCGGCACCAGATTGGCAACACCGCTCATAATCTTCTCCATTGTCCTGGTCAGGCCGCGCGCAGCATCGGCAAAGATGTGTTCGCGGCGACGGGTTTCGCGGGCCCGCGCAGTCCCAGCGAAAGCCGGCATCCGGCACCCGCCGTGGCAACAGCGGGCATTGCCTTGCGGGCAAAGCCGTCATGGACGATGCGCAGATGCGTGCCGCCGGAAACGGTGCGGGCGAGCGTGAAGGTTACGATGCTGTCGAGCGCGTCCTGCCTGGCATCGCCCGGCTGCTCGCGCCAGGAATAGCGCAGCAGCCGTTCGGGTTCGGCGTCAAGGATTTCGCATTCGATCGCAGCCTCCGGCCCGGCGAAAGCGAAACGGCTGCCGGTCTGCGGCCTGATATCGTTCGGCATCATCCAGGCCGCGAGCAGTTCCGGCACCGTCAGCGCCCGCCATACTTTTTCCGGCGGCTCGGCGAGGTCGTACTCGAACTCGATCGCATCGAGAGCGGCTTCCGTTTGGCTTTCGTGCTTCATTGGTCCATGTCCTTCAAAACCGCCTTCAGCCTTTCGATGCGATCCGGCCAGAAGGCCCGGTAGCGTTCGATCCAGGAGAGCAGGGGTGTAAGCCCCCGCGGATCGGCGCGATAATAGGCGTTGCGGCCGGCGCGCCGCTCGGTCACGAGGCCGGCTCCGCGCAAAACCGCCAGATGTTGCGACACGGCCGGCTGCGACACCGTCATGCCGCTGCGCAGTTCCGACACGCTCATCTCGCTTGTTGCCAAACGCTCAAAGACGGCGCGGCGCGTAGGGTCGGCCAGGGCTCGGAAAATCTCGGCTTCGATCATGACAAAAGCATAAGTCGATACTTATTGGTTTGGCAAGGGCTGTTTTGAAACCCATATGTAGGCTTCCAGCATTGCTGCCATTCCTTGACAATCGGCAGTAATGCGTGTAGAACGAAAAGAGAACAAAAACCTTGTGGGAAAAGCCAGCCTTAGCAGGCGGCGACTGTCGGCAACCTGTAAGGTGCTGCGACAAAAATTTGTTTCGGACGAGCGCGGAGAAATATCATGGCGGGTAGCGTCAACAAAGTCATTCTGGTCGGCAATCTCGGCGCAGACCCGGAAATCCGTCGCCTGAATTCGGGCGAGCCGGTCGTCAACATCCGCATCGCCACGTCGGAAAGCTGGCGCGACAAGAATTCCGGCGAGCGCAAGGAAAAGACCGAGTGGCACAACGTCGTCATCTTCAATGAGGGGATCGCCAAGGTCGCCGAGCAGTATTTGAAGAAGGGCATGAAGGTCTATGTCGAGGGCCAGCTGCAGACCCGCAAGTGGCAGGACCAGACCGGTGCCGACAAATACACGACGGAAGTCGTGCTGCAGAAGTTCCGCGGCGAATTGCAGATGCTCGACGCGCGCGGACAGGGCGAGGGCGGCCAGGTCGGCGGCTATTCCGGCGGCAGCAGCCGTGGCTCCGATTTCGGCCAGTCCAGCCCGGGCGAAAGCTTCAATCGCGGCGGCGGCGCTTCCAAGGGCGGCGGTGGCGGCGGTTCTTCGCGCGAGCTGGACGACGAAATTCCGTTCTGAGCATCGACACGGGCGTGACGGGCATCTGAGGAGAGGGCGCGATGTCGCTCGGACCGCTCCTATCGGCACGTCCTCCGATCCCATGGCATGCGTTTGCGGCTTTTGCCGCGCTGGCGATAGGCGGCGCGCAGCTGGCGCTGCCGAAAGGCACGCTGCGCCACCGCGCGATGGGCTATCTCTGGGCGGCGCTGATGCTGGCCGTCGCCATCTCGAGTTTCTGGATCCAGCAGATACGGCTCCTTGGCCCTTTCAGCCCGATCAATCTCTTGTCGATCCTGGTGCTGGTCACGGTGCCGCTGGCGGTCTGGCATGCACGCAATCACCGCGTCGCCAAGCACCGCAAGGCGATGATTGCGCTGTATGTCTTTGCGTTGGTCGGCGCCGGCATCTTCACGCTGTTGCCGGGCAGGGTCATGCACGACGTGGTCTTCGGGGTCGCGCGTAGCGGCCCGTGAACTCTTCTCTAGTCCCAGGCATGGACAGTGTTGCGGCGAAAGGATGTTTCAGGTGAAAGCACGCATCAAATGGGTCGAGGAACGCACCTTCGTCGGCGAATCCGGCACGGGCCACAAGGTCGTGCTGGGGACTGCGTTCGGACCGGAAGGTAAAACGCCGGGGCCGAGCCCAATGGAGCTGGTGTTGATCGGCACCGGCGGCTGTTCGGCCTATGACGTGGTGCATATCCTCGAAAAGGGCCGCGAGGCGGTCGAGGACTGCGTGGTCGAGCTCGACGCCGACCGGGCCGAAACCGAGCCCAGGGTTTTCACCCGCATCCACATGCATTTCGTCGTCAAGGGCAAGGCGCTCTCCAGCGACAAGGTCAAGCGGGCGATCGATCTTTCGATCGAGAAATACTGCTCGGCCTCCGCGATGCTGGCCAAGACCGCTGCGATCACCCACGATTTCGAAGTGATCGATATGACGGCGAAGTAGGGTCGCCGTCGACAGGCGGCCCGTCGCGGCATCACCCCACCATCAATGCCTTGATGCCGTCCGCGACGAACTGCACGGCAAGTGCGGCCAGGATGACGCCGAGCAGGCGGGTCAGGATCGAACGGCCGGTCTGGCCGAGGATGCGGTCGATGCGCTCCGACAGCACGAACACCAGATAGGTGATGGCGAGGCAGACGAAGATGATGCCGACCAGCGCCGCCTGCGCGCCAAAACCCTGAAACGAGCCGGAGAGCAGCACCGTCGCTGAAATCGCGCCGGGGCCGGCGATCAGCGGGATCGCCAGCGGGAAAGCGGCGATGTTGTGGATCATGTCCTTGGTTATGGCGACGTCGCCGATCTTCTCCTTGCGGTCCTGCCGGCGCTCGAACACCATTTCGAAGGCGATGAAGAACAGGAGAAAACCGCCGGCGACGCGGAAGGCCGGCAGCGTGATGCCGAACACCGACAGGATCGAGGCGCCGGCGACCGCGAACAGCGCCATCACCAGGAAGCCGATGACCGAGGCGCGCACGGACACCTGCTGGCGCTCCTCGCGGTTCATGCCGCGCGTGACGGCAAGAAACAGCGGCGCCAGGCCGGGCGGATCGATGGTCACGAGAATGGTGACGAAGGCGTTGAACAGGCTGTCGAAATTCGGCATCTCTGGCCCTCCCACCGGGCAGAGCCCGCACCAGGATATTGGTAGAGCAAAGACCGGTCGGGGGGAACCGCCAGGGAAGCTGTTCATGTCCCGGGAATTCAACCTTTTGGAAGCCGGCGGGCCGGCGCCCCCCTCTGTCCTGCCCGTCCTCCGCACAGCTGCGGAGGGTGGACCGGACATCTTCCCCCACGAGGGGGGAGATCGGCAGCTTCGGCGTTAGCTCGGTCCGCGAAGGATCGCTACGGAACCGCCTTTAGCCATCAAGTTCCGCTTGCCGCCGCGCCAGGAATTCCACCTCCAGCCGCCATGTCGCGCCATTGTCATGCGAGCGCTCGCCGAGCCAGCGGAACGAGTTCCCGGTGATCCGCGAAAAGCTCCAGCGCACGGAGGAGCCGGTGTCGTCAGCGCCGACTTGCACGATCGTGTCGCCGTCGGCGCGGCCGAGCTGGCGGCTAAAATACTGGCTGCGCGGATCACTCCAGAAGATGTGCCAGGCATCCGCGCCGGGATCGTAGACCCGCAGCGTCGTGCCATAGAACGTCCATTTGCCGAGCGAGGGCGAGGGGCCGGCGTCGCGGGCAGGCAGGATCCAGACGTCCTGGACGGCGCGGCCCTCCAGAACCCAGCCAAAATGCACCTCGCCGCGCCCGGTCAGCACGGTACCGTCTTCAAGGTGGCGCGAGGCGTCGAAAGTCCAGGCACCGACGAAGCGACCATAAAGGTTCAGCTTTTCGGCAAGCCCGTCGATGGGGCCCGGGCTGTGCAAAGCCTCGGCAAAGGAAGATTGGTCGAACATGGTTTCGGTCTCTTCTTGTCAGGAGACCCGGAATCTAGGCGGTGGCGGGGTTCTGGGCTTGGGAAAAATTGCTATAATTCGGCCATGACGGCGACCACGCATACGCTCGCATCCGGGCCCGGCTGGCACGTGGCGGATGTGGTCTGCACGGCCAGCGCCGGCGACCGGCCGTTCGAGGAGGCGCATCAGGATTTCTGTATCGCGGCGGTCACCAGCGGCGCGTTCCGCTACCGCGCCCAACAAGGCACCGAGATGCTGGCGCCGGGCGCGCTGCTGCTCGGCAATTCCGGCACATGCTACGAATGCGGGCACGAACATGGCGGCGGCGACCGCTGCCTCTCATTTCACTTCGAGCCGGCCTATATGGAACGGATCGTGGCCGGCGTGCCGGGCGCCAGCAATCTGGCTTTCGAAGCGCCGCGCCTGCCACCTTTGCCGGCCCTGGCGCCACTGCTGGCTGAGGCGGAGGCCGCGCGAGAGATAGGCGACCGGGACGCCTTCGAGGAACTCGGATTGCGCATCGCGGGTGCCGCCGTGGCTACGGTCTCCAGCGCGGCGCGCGCTGGGCGCCAGCCGAGCCGCCGCGACCAGAAGCGGGTTGCCGAAGCGGTGCGGCGGATCGAGTTGGATGCCGAAGGGCCGGTTTCGCTTTCAGCGCTTGCGGATGCGACAGCGACCAGCCCCTATCATTTCCTGCGCGTCTTCCGGCAGGTCGCCGGCATGACGCCCCACCAGTTCCTGCTCAAGACCCGGCTGAACCGCGCGGCGGTGCGGTTGCGCACATCAGACGACGCGGTCTCGGCGATCGCCTTCGCGTCCGGCTTCAACGATCTGTCGAGCTTCAACCGCCGGTTTCGGCGCGTGATGGGAGAAACGCCGGGCAATTATCGCGCCCGCCGTGGCGCATTCGGCCGCACCCCGCTTGCCCTGGTCCCGTGAAATGGGTGCCCGAGCGCTCGGTGCATGCGGAGGCAGCCATGGGATCCAACCCATCATGCTCGCGGCTTTCGCTGGGGGGAAATGGTTCATTGCCGGCTGTTGCCCTGGCGGCGGCGAAAAGCGTGGTGGCCATATCGTCGCAATCAGCGGTATCCTTTTGAAATCCCCGTAAAAAATGACACTGGAAAAGTGCCGCGAAGGTTGGAGTTTCGGCGTTGGTTCCTATATAAGCACCAAGTGATTCCTGTTTAGATTGTGATCCGATTTGACCGACCAGAAGACACCGCGCGGCGCCGACGGCGGCCCCACCGGCATCGAGCCGATATCCATCATCGAGGAGATGCAGCGCTCCTATCTCGATTACGCCATGAGCGTGATCGTGAGCCGTGCGTTGCCGGACGTGCGCGACGGCCTCAAGCCGGTTCACCGGCGCATTCTCTTCGCCGCCCATGAAAGCGGCTACCACTGGAATCGCAAATATGTGAAATCGGCGCGTCCGGTCGCCGACGTGATGGGTAAATACCATCCGCATGGCGACGCCTCGATCTATGACGCCTTGGTGCGCATGGCGCAGGACTGGTCGCTGCGCGTGCCGCTGATCGACGGGCAAGGCAATTTCGGTTCGATCGACGGCGATCCGCCGGCGGCGATGCGCTACACCGAGTCGCGGCTGACCAAGGTCGCGCATGAAATGCTGGAGGACATCGACAAGGAAACCGTCGATTTCCAGGACACCTACGATGCTTCCGGCAGCGAGCCGAAAGTGTTGCCGGCGCGGTTCCCCAACCTCCTGGTCAACGGCTCCGGCGGCATCGCCGTCGGCATGGCCACGAACATCCCGCCGCACAATCTCAGTGAAGTCTGCAATGGCGCCATCGCCATCATCGACAATCCGGCGATCGACCTGCCGGCGCTGATGGAGATCATTCCGGGGCCGGATTTCCCGACCGGCGGCATCGTGCTTGGCCGCTCCGGCATCTACAACGCCTATTCGACCGGCCGCGGCTCCATCGTCATGCGCGGCAAGGTCAACATCGAACAGCGCGGCAACGACCGTGAATCGATCATCGTCACCGAGGTTCCCTACCAGGTGAACAAGGCGTCGATGATCGAGAAGATGGCCGAGCTGGTGCGGGACAAGCGCATCGAGGGCATTTCCGATATCCGCGACGAGAGCGATCGCCAGGGATACCGCGTCGTCATCGAGTTGAAGCGCGATGCCGTCGCCGACGTCGTTCTCAACCAGCTTTACCGCTTCACGCCGCTGCAGACCTCTTTTGGCGCCAATATGGTGGCGCTGAATGGCGGCAAGCCGGAACTGATGACCTTGACCGACATGCTGAGGGCATTCGTCGCCTTCCGCGAGGAAGTGGTCACCCGGCGGACGAAATTCCTGCTGCGCAAGGCCCGCGACCGCGCCCATGTGCTGGTCGGTCTGGCCATCGCCGTCGCCAACATAGACGAGATCATCAAGCTGATCCGCACCGCGCCCGATCCGCAAACGGCGCGCGAGCAGTTGATGGAGCGGCGCTGGCCGTCCGGCGACGTCGAATCACTGATCCTTCTGATCGACGATCCCCGTCATCGCATCAATGAGGACGGCACCTACAATCTCTCCGAGGAACAGGCGCGCGCCATCCTCGAACTGCGCCTGCAGCGCCTGACCGCGCTCGGCCGCGACGAGATCGCCGATGAATTGAACACGATCGGCGCCGAGATCGTCGATTATTTGGACATCCTGTCTTCCCGCGTGCGCGTGCAGCAGATCGTCAAGGACGAGCTTGCCGCCGTGCGCGACGAATTCGGCACCCCACGCCGCACCGAACTCGCCGAGGGTGGGGCGGACATGGAAGACGAGGACCTGATCCAGCGCGAGGACATGGTCGTGACGGTGAGCCATTCCGGCTATATCAAGCGCGTGCCGCTGTCGCTCTACCGGGCGCAGCGCCGCGGCGGCAAAGGCCGGTCGGGCATGTCGACCAAGGAAGAGGATTTCGTCACCCGGCTGTTCGTAGCCAACACCCACACGCCGGTGCTGTTCTTCTCCTCGCGCGGCATCGTCTACAAGGAAAAGGTGTGGCGTCTGCCGATCGGCAACCCGCAGTCGCGGGGCAAGGCGCTGATCAACATGCTGCCGCTGGAACAGGGCGAGCGCATCACCACCATCATGCCGCTGCCCGAGGACGAGACGAGCTGGGGCGAACTCGACGTGATGTTCGCCACCACGCGCGGCACCGTGCGCCGCAACAAGCTTTCCGACTTCGTCCAGGTCAACCGCAACGGCAAGATCGCCATGAAGCTGGAGGAGGCAGGCGACGAGATCCTTGGTGTCGAGACCTGTACCGACAATGACGACGTGCTTCTGACCGCCAGTTCCGGCCAGTGCATCCGCTTTTCCGTCGGCGATGTGCGCGTCTTCCAGAGCCGCAACTCCGTCGGCGTGCGCGGCATCGCCATGGCCGATTCGGACAGGGTGATTTCCATGGCTGTCATCGAGAATGTCGATGCGCCGCCGGCCGAACGCGCCGCCTATCTCAAGCGGGCGGCGGCCGACCGCCGGCTTGCCGCCGGCGTCGCGACCGGCGAAGAAGAAGAGATCGCGCTCACCAACGAAGAGGTCGGCGAGGAGACGGAGCTTTCCGACGAACGCTACGAGTTCCTCAAGGCACATGAGCAGTTCGTGCTTACGGTCACCGAATATGGCTACGGCAAGCGCTCGTCATCCTATGACTTCCGGCTGACTGGACGCGGCGGCAAGGGCATCCGCGCCACCGACGTTTCGAAGACCGCCGAGATTGGCAGGCTGGTAGCGACCTTCCCGGTCGGCAATGACGATCAGATCATGCTGGTGTCGGACGGCGGCACCGTCATTCGCGTACCGGTCGCCGGTATCCGTTTCGCCAGCCGCGCCACCAAGGGCGTGACCATCTTCAACACGGCGGACGGTGAAAAGGTCGTATCGGTCGAGCGGATATCGGAGCCGCAGTCGGACGAGGAAAGCGAAGAGATCGTCGAAGTCGGTGTCGCTGCGGATACGACCGATGCTGGCCCGGATGGTGCGGAATAGGGCTGGGGCAGCATAGCTCCCGACACAGCAACGCCGGCCCACTGGCCGGCGCGTCGGCAAATTCGGACTGACTTAATAGTGACGATACGGCTTGCGGGGGCCGAAGGCTTCGAAGCGCTTGGTGTTTGCCTTGACGCGGACACGTTGCGCCTCCCGATGCAGCCCCAATACGGTGGCGATCAGCATGACGACGGTCATTGCGGTGGCGAGCATGTAGATCAGCATTTGCGTGTTCTCCTGCGCCTTACAACGGATAGATAGGATTTTGGTTTCATCTTAATAAGGGTTCAACCTAGTGAACGCTGCGTGAAGGCTTCGTGATCGGCGTGTTCATCTGTCGTTCATCCGCCGGAAAAGGCTCACGGGCGTCGCATTAACGGATTTGCCTTCCGCCGACGCGCCCGCTAGAAGCACCGCCATGATCGAACGTATCGCCCTTTATGCCGGCTCCTTCGACCCGCTGACCAACGGCCATCTCGATGTGCTGAAAGCATCGCTGGCGGTGGCCGACATCGTCTATGCGGCGATCGGCATTCATCCGGGCAAGAAGCCGCTGTTTTCCTTCGAGGAGCGGGTGCAACTGATCGAAGCCGCAACCAAAGCCGAATTTGGCCGCGACGGCGCCCGCATAAGGGTCGTTGCCTTTGACGGGTTGGTCATCGACGCGGCTCGCAAAGAGGGCGCCTCGATCATGATCCGCGGCCTGCGCGACGGCACCGATCTCGACTATGAAATGCAGATGGCCGGCATGAACGAGACCATGGCGCCGGAGCTGCAGACGGTTTTTCTGCCTGCAAGCCCCTCGGTGCGCACCATTACCGCCACACTTGTCCGCCAGATTGCCTCGATGGGCGGTGACATCCGCCCCTTCGTGCCGGCGGCCGTTGCCGGCGCACTCACCGCCAAATTCGCGAAATGATGCATGTCGTCCCAGAAGTGGAACCCGGTTTTTGGGACAACGCATCCATGAACATAAATTTTCGGAGAGCCATCCCATGCAGCTGAAAAAGCTTGCCTCGTTCCTCGTCGTACTTGCCGGTCTCGTGACCGCATCGGTCTCGGCGTATGCCGCCGATCCGGAAAACACCATGGTCATCACGCTGAAAGACGGCGATGTGACCATCGCGCTCCGCCCCGATCTGGCGCCGAAGCATGTCGCACAGATCAAGAAACTTGTGCGCGAGCATGCCTATGACAATGTCGCCTTCCACCGCGTTATCGACGGCTTCATGGCGCAGACCGGCGACGTGAAGTTCGGCAATCTGAGCAAGGGCTTCAGCGCCGAGGCAGTCGGCACCGGCGGTTCCGATCTGCCCGACCTGCCGGCGGAGTTCTCGCAGACCGAGCATTTCAAGCGCGGCGTGGTCGGCATGGCCCGCTCGCAGGATCCGAACTCGGCCAATTCGCAGTTCTTCATCATGTTCGCGCCGGCGCCGCCGCTCGACGGGCAGTACACCATCGTCGGTAATGTCGTCAGCGGCATGGAATTGGTGGACCAGATCAAGAAGGGCGAAGAGGCCGACAACGGCACGGTCACCGAACCTGACCGGATGATCAAGGTGCGCATCGCCGCCGACAAATAATTCTGTTTTTTGAAGAAGGATATCTGACATGGCCGAAATCAAGGACCGCGAGAACGCGCTCATCATGGAAACGACCAAGGGCAAGGTCGTCATCGAAATGCTCCCCGACCTGGCTCCGGGCCATGTCGCCCGTATCAAGGAATTGGCGCGTGAAGGCGCTTATGACGGCGTGGTCTTCCACCGCGTCATCGAGGGCTTCATGGCGCAGACCGGCGACGTCAAGTTCGGCAATTCGAGCAAGCCTTCCTTCGCGCCGTCGCGCGCGGGCATGGGCGGTTCCGACAAGCCGGACCTGAAAGCCGAATTCTCCAACGCCAACCATGGCCGCGGCACCTGCTCGATGGCGCGTTCGCAGAACCCGAACTCGGCCAATTCGCAGTTCTTCATCTGCTTCGACGATGCCGCCTTCCTCAACCGCCAGTACACGGTATGGGGCCAGGTCATCGAAGGCATGGACAATGTCGACAAGATCAAGCGCGGCGAGCCGGTGCAGGATCCCGACAAGATCGTGTCGCTGAAGGTCGCGGCCGACGTCAAGTAAGGCAAAACGACAATGATGGGCGCCATCTGGTCGCTTCTCGGAATCCTGTCCGGCGCCTTCATTGCCATTCAGGCGCCGATCAATTCGCAGCTGGCGCGCGGCCTGGGTCTTCCGGTCGCGGCGGCGGCGTTTTCGTTCCTGTCGGGCGCGATCGTGCTCGGCATCATTGCCGTCGTGGTGGTGAAGCTGCAAGGCATCTCGCTCGACTGGAAGGCGCCGGCGCCCTGGCTGTTCCTGGCCGGCGGCATGCTGGGCGGCTTCTATGTCACGCTCTCCACCATCCTGACGCCGCGCATCGGCGCTGCCGCGCTGATGGCATTTCTGGTGGCCGGCCAGTTGCTGGCCGGCATGCTCATCGACCGCATCGGCTTCCTCGGCGTCGCGGTGCGTGAAATCTCGCTCGGCCGCATCGCCGGCGCGGTGCTGCTGCTGGCCGGAGCGCTGCTCGTCCGGCTCTACTGATGCGCGTCGACCTTTTCGACTTCGACCTGCCGGAGGAGCGCATCGCGCTTCGCCCGGCGGAGCCGCGCGATAGCGCCAAAATGCTGGTGGTCAAGCCCGGCGAGGAACTTGAAGACCGGACTGTTGGCGAACTGCCGTCCCTGCTCAGGGCCGGCGACGTGCTGGTCTTCAATGACACCAAGGTCATTCCAGCCCAGCTCAAAGGCATTAGGCGGCGCGGCGAGGCACAGGCGCAAGTCGAAGCCACACTGCACATGCGCGTGGCGCCGGATCGCTGGCTGGCCTTCATGCGGCCGGGCAAGCGCATCGCCCTCGGCGACCGCATCCATTTTGGCCATGACGCCAATTCCTGTTTCCTCGGCCAGCTCGACGCCACTGTGATCGAGAAAGGCGAGGGCGGCGAGGCGCTGCTCGGCTTCGACCTGTCGGGACCTTTCCTCGACGAGGCGCTGCACGCCGTCGGCCATATTCCGCTGCCGCCCTATATCGCCTCGAAGCGCGACGACGACGAACGCGACCGCGCCGACTACCAGACCATCTATGCCAGGGAGGAGGGCGCGGTAGCGGCACCGACGGCAGGCCTGCACTTCACGCCGGAGCTGTTTGCCGCTCTCGATGCCCGGGGTGTCGAGCGCCGCTTCGTCACCTTGCATGTCGGCGCCGGCACGTTCCTGCCGGTGAAGGTGGACGATACCGCCGAGCACAAGATGCATGCCGAGATTGGCTCGGTCAGTGATGCAACCGCCAACGCGCTGAACGCAGCAAAGGCGAGGGGCGGGCGCATCATCGCCGTCGGCACGACCTCACTGCGCCTGCTGGAGAGTGCCGCGCGCGAGGATGGCACTCTGCTGGCCTGGTCCGGTCCCACCGATATCTTCATCACGCCCGGCTACCGCTTTCGCACCGCCGACATGCTGATGACCAATTTCCATCTGCCGCGCTCGACCCTGTTCATGCTGGTTTCGGCTTTCAGCGGCCTCGACACGATGCGCGGGGCCTATGCATATGCCATCGAGAACCGATACAGATTTTATTCCTATGGGGATGCAAGCCTGCTCTACCGAGCGGAGGCAAGCGATGGACGATGATCTGCAAGCCCTCGATCGCGAACGCCTGATTGCGGAAGTGAAGAAATTGCGAGCCGGCATTCGCTATCGCCAGTCGCTCGACGAGCAGGCACCGGCGGCCCCGGTCCATGACAAGGAATTCAATGGCTAAGCCATTTACCTTCAACGTATTGACGACCGATGGTAAAGCGCGCCGCGGCGTGATCGACATGCCGCGCGGCGAAATCCGTACGCCGGCCTTCATGCCGGTCGGCACCGGCGGCACCGTCAAGACGATGTACATGGACCAGGTGCGCGGCGTCGGCGCCGACATCATCCTTGGCAACACCTATCATCTGATGCTGCGGCCGGGCGCCGAGCGCGTGGCGCGGCTCGGCGGCTTGCATGAATTCGCCCGCTGGCCGCAGCCGATCCTGACCGACAGCGGTGGTTTTCAGGTGATGTCGCTGTCGAAGCTGAGGAAATTGACCGAAAAGGGTGTCACCTTCCGCTCGCATATCGATGGTGCCGCTTACGAGATGTCGCCGGAGCGCTCGATCGAAATCCAGGGGTTGCTCGATTCCGACATCCAGATGCAGCTCGACGAATGCACGGCGCTGCCGGCCGAGATCAAGGAGATCGAGCGCGCCATGGAACTGTCCCTGCGCTGGGCCGAGCGCTGCAAGACGGCGTTCGGCGATCAGCCGGGCAAGGCGATGTTCGGCATCGTTCAAGGCGGCGACAACGCGGCATTGCGGGTGCGTTCCGCGCAGGCGCTGAGCGAGATGGACCTGAAGGGCTACGCGATCGGAGGCCTTGCCGTCGGGGAGCCGCAAGCGGTGATGCTCGAGATGCTCGATATCACCTGCCCGGAACTGCCTGATAACAAGCCACGCTATCTCATGGGCGTCGGCACGCCCGACGATATTTTGAAATCGGTGGCGCGCGGTATCGACATGTTCGACTGCGTGATGCCGACGCGGGCCGGCCGGCACGGTCTTGCCTATACCAGGCGCGGCAAGGTCAACCTGCGCAACGCCCGCCATGCCGACGATCCTCGCCCGCTGGACGAGGAGAGCGATTGCCCGGCGGCTCGTGACTATTCGCGCGCCTATCTGCACCACCTTGTGCGCTCGCAAGAGGCGCTTGGGGCAATGTTGCTGACCTGGAACAATCTTTCCTATTATCAGAAGCTGATGCAGGACGTCCGCGCCGCCATCGAAGCCCAGACCTTCGAAGCGCGCTCAGCGGAGATTTCCGAAGGTTGGGCGCGGGGCGATATTCCTGCCCTGTGAATGAGCCAGCGTCTGCGTGATAACGATTGACTGGTCGATTGTCCGGACGCAGGGTCCGGTCGGGGTTAAGCCATGACCGTGACGTACGACTTTGGCGGCAAGACCGCGATCGTGACCGGCGGCTCAAGGGGTATCGGCAAAGCCGTTGCCGCGCAGCTGATACAGTCCGGTGCCGATGTCTGGATATGGGATGCGGATCCCTTGCCTCTCGATGGCGCCTATTGCCAGACTGTCGATGTGACCAAGGCACACCAGATAAAGGACGCATTGGCCGGGGTCACAGTCGATGACGGGAGGATCGATATCCTCATCAACAATGCAGGCTACCTTGGCAGCTATCGTGGATTTGAGGCCTTCGATCCGATCGAATGGCAACGGATCATCGGCGTCAACCTGATGGGTGTTTTCGAAGTCACGCACCAGGTTCTGCCGATCATGCGCAAGGCCGGGAGTGGCCGTATCGTTAATATGGGTTCGCTGGCGGGCAAGGAAGGACTGCCGAACCTGGCAGCCTATTCCGCGGCAAGTGCGGGTGTCATTGCTTTCACGAAAGCATTGTCGCGGGAGGTCAGCGACACCGACATTCGCGTCAATTGCGTCGCGCCGGGGCCGATCGATACCGAACTCATCAGGCGGCTTGGCAACGATGTCGTGAACGACATGATCAATGCCAGTCCGCTCAGGCGCCTCGGCTCTGTGGATGAAGTCGCGGCATTGGTGCTTTGGCTATGCTCCGATGCCAGCGCGTTCAACACTGGAGCGGTGTTCGATATGTCGGGGGGCAGGGCGCGCTATTGAGCGTTTCTCTACTCAGGTGCTCAGCGAATTCGACGCGCGCAGGCTGCATCCGGTAATCCGGAACGTGCCGTCCGGCTGCTGCTGCAACGTATAGACCGCCTCGTAATCCTTGCCGTCGGGCCCGACGATCAACACCTGCTGGACGATCGAACCGGGGCTGGTCTCCTCGACCTTGCCGAAGGAGTAGCTCCGGGGCTTGCGCACCGGCGGATAGCCGTTGGTCACCATGTTCATAAACGTGTCTACGGTCGGGAATATCTGCTTCACGTTCGGCGCTGCGAAACTATAGGCCGTGGCGCCGTCATCGGCGATGAACGCTTTCAGCTGGCCGTCTATGGCCGTTTGCGCCGCCCTAACCTCGGTATCCCCGGCGTATGCGGACGAAACCAGAAGGAGCGGAACGAACGCGAATGCGAAAAACATGCGGCGCATGGCTTGGTCTCCGTCGTCTCCAAAAAGCCGGCTCCAGAAAAGCTGTTCCAGGCGGCATCCTAACATACGCCTGGCAGTGCCTCACGGTTTCAGCGGCCGCGAATATTCATCCCGCCAGTGCGCTTTTTCGTGCTTAAGCTTCCTTTAAGGCGGGGCGCTCATCGTGATCAGGGGCGGGAAACGTGCAACGCATGGGACGAATGATGTTCGCGCGGCCTGTCGATCGGCGCCTTTTGCTGAAGGGTGCTGCCAGCCTTGTTGCCCTGGCGCCTCTGCCGGCCTGGGCCAAAGCCGCACCAACCGTCACCGAAGTGGCTTTCGATCCGGCGATACCGGCCCTTGGCAATGCCAATGGCGACGTGACCATCGCCGAGTTCGTCGACTACCAATGCCCCGTGTGCAAGCTCGTCTTTGTCGAACTGAAGAAGCTCATGGCCGAGGATCGGGGCATCCGGCTGGTGATGAAGGATTGGCCGATCTTCGGTGACGTCTCGCGCGATGCGGCGCGAATGGCGTTGTCGGCGGAAACGCACTACGCGGCGGCTGTCGATGCGCTGATGGCCAATCAGCGTGGGCTTTCCGAGCGCCGCACCGACACCATTCTCGCCTCGGTAGGCGTCGATGTTGCCGAAGCGCGCGCCGGTCTTGCCGGCCGGAAGCCCGCGATCGACGCATTGCTGTCGCGCAATGATGGCCAGGCGACGGCCTTCAAGTTGCGAGGCACGCCGGCGCTGGTGATCGGCGGCAAGCTTTTCAAGCGCGGCATGCCGGTGGCGGAGCTGCGGGAGGTCGTGGCCAGGGTCCGCGCCGGCTGAGTACCGTCCCAGCGCTTGAAAGCGCGCCTCCAGTCTGCCAGAAGGGCCGCTTGGACCTGGAAATTTAGCGGGACGAAGCCATGAAGGCGTTTTTCGTGCAGATCAAATGCGAGCTGGGCAAATCCTACGAGGTTGCCAGCGCGCTTGCCGACGCCGAGATCGCCTCGGAGATCTACTCCACCGCCGGCAATTACGATCTGCTCGCCAAATTCTATGTCGATGACGAGGAAGACGTCGGGCATTTCGTCAACGAGAAGGTGCAGATTCTCCCAGGCATCAAGGACACGTTCACCGTCGTCACGTTTCGCGCCTTCTAGCGCCGGAGTGCGTTTGCCCGGGCATGAGGCAAAGCCTGGCCAAGCTCATATTCTCGTCGCCTAATTTTTAGGCATGAGCGACAACCTGATCGCCGGCTTCCGTCAAATCACCGATTGCGCTTGATTTTCTCCAACGACGCCAGTGAAATGGCGTCACAGGGGAGTATGCGATTGGCCGCGTTCGATGAAATGCTTCCGGAGGTCTCCGGATTGAGAAGACCGTATTCGGCTTACGATCGCTGGCTTAAGGAGCAGGATCCGGCCAGGCTCACCGAGAAAATGCAGGACGCCGAACGCGTCTTTCGCAAGACCGGCATTACCTTTGCCGTCTATGGCGAGCAGGAAGCCTCCGAACGCCTTATCCCGTTCGACATCGTTCCGCGGATCATTTCAGGCAATGAATGGCGACGCCTGACGCAAGGCATCGAACAGCGCGTGCAGGCGCTGAACGCCTTTCTCGACGATATCTACCATCGCCAGGAAATTCTGCGCGCAGGGCGCGTTCCCCGGGAATTGATCGCCAGGAACGAGGCGTTCCTGCCGGAGATGATCGGGGTCAGGCCGCCGGCCGGCGTCTATACCCACATCATCGGCGTCGATATCGTGCGCATCAGCGAGGACGAATTCTACGTGCTGGAGGACAATGCGCGCACGCCGTCCGGCGTCTCCTACATGCTGGAGAACCGCGAGACGATGATGCAGTTGTTCCCCGAGCTGTTCCAGAAGATCAAGGTGCGGCCGGTCGAGAACTATCCGCAATTGCTGCGCCAGTCGCTGGCAGCGGTGCGGCCGCAAAGCGCCAAGGGCGCGCCGACCATCGCTGTGCTGACGCCGGGCAGCTACAACTCCGCCTATTTCGAACATGCCTTCCTTGCCGACCAGATGGGCGTGCAACTGGTGGAAGGACAGGATCTGCGTGTCGTCGACGGCCATGTCGCGATGCGAACGACCGAAGGTTATAAGCAGATCGACGTGCTTTACCGCCGCGTCGACGATTCCTTCCTTGATCCACTGACCTTCCGGCCTGACTCGGCGCTTGGCGTGCCAGGCATCATGGATGTCTACCGCGCCGGCAACATCACCATCGCCAATGCGCCCGGAACCGGCATCGCCGACGACAAGGCGATCTATTCCTACATGCCCGAGATCATCGAATTCTACACCGGCCGCAAGGCGATCCTCGGCAACATCCCGACCTGGCGCTGCTCGGAACCCGACAGTTTGAAATACGTGCTCGAGCACATCGACGAACTGGTGATCAAGGAAGTGCATGGCTCCGGCGGCTACGGCATGCTGGTCGGGCCGGCCGCGACCAAGAAGGAATGCGAGGCCTTCGCCAGGAAACTGGCGGCGAAGCCTTCGAATTATATCGCCCAGCCGACGCTGGCGCTGTCGACTTGCCCGATCCTGACCGAAAAGGGGCTGGCGCCGCGCCATGTCGACCTCAGGCCTTACGTGCTGGTCTCCGACCGCATCCAGATCGTGCCCGGCGGGCTGACGCGCGTCGCGCTCAAGGAAGGCTCGCTGGTGGTCAATTCCTCGCAGGGCGGCGGGACGAAGGATACGTGGGTGTTGGATGACTGAGATGAGGGAGTAGGGAGTAGGGAGTAGGGAGACACCTGATCTTGTCCGAAAAAGTAGGATTGATGATTGAAGTGGAGATGGTGCGTTTGCTTGGCCAAACCGATGAGATCGGGAGAATGCTGCGTTCTATGATCAGGAGCCTGCAACAAAAATCATGAACCTGTTTTTTCGCTACTCGCTACTCGCTACTCGCTATTCCCTATTCGCTCAAATCGAGGCACGTTGACATGCTTCTAGGCCGCACCGCCAACGGGCTTTACTGGATGAACCGCTATATCGAGCGGGCCGAAAACATGGCGCGGCTGGTCGATGCCGGGTTGCGCATGGCGCTGACCCGGACCCAGAACGCCTCGGAAGAGTGGAATTCGGTGCTGCTCAGCGCCGGCTCCGATGCGGCTTTCACGCAGAAATATCAGGATTATTCCGCCGCGAACGTCGCCGACTTCCTGCTGCGCGACACCTCGAATCCGTCGAGTACGATGTCGTCGATCGAGACGGCCCGCAACAATGCCCGCATGGTGCGCACGGCGCTGACGCGCGAGACCTGGGAAAGCATCAACGAGGCCTGGATGGCGCTGAAGCGCATGCTGGCCAAGCCGATCGACGAGCGCGACCTGCCGAGCGTGCTCGATGCAATCAAGCGCGAGACCGCGCTGATCCGCGGCTCGTTCTACGGCACCATGCTGCGCAACGAGATCTTCGATTTCTCGCAGCTCGGCACCTATGTCGAGCGCGCCGACAACACGGCGCGCATCCTCGACGTGAAATACTACGTGTTGTTGCCGTCGATCTCCTGGGTCGGCTCGACGCTCGACAATTATCAGTGGGAATCGATCCTGCGCTCGGTGTCGGCGCATCGCTCCTACCGCTGGGTCTACGACGCCGATTACAAGCCGACCAACATTGCCGATTACCTGATCCTCAATGTCCGCATGCCGCGTTCGCTGACCTTCTGCTATCGTTTCCTGGCCGAGCATCTGAAGTTCCTGAGCGACGACTATGGCGAGCGCCACGTCTGCCATGAGACAGCCTGCAGAACCCAGGCAATGCTCACGGGTGGATCCATCAAGGACATATTCGACGCCGGCCTGCATGAATTCCTGGCCAATTTCATTCGCGACAACACCAGGCTGGGCGACGAGATCGCACAAGATTACCGGTTCAACTGAGCATGATGCCGAAGAGTGGAACCTGGCACGAGATCATGCTCGCAAGCGGGGAAATAGTGCATGCGGCTGAAGATCACCCACCGGACCGAATACCGCTACGATGCGCCGGTGCACTATCTGCTGCAGCGGTTGCGGCTGCTTCCGGTCAGCGGACCGACGCAGACCGTTCTATCCTGGGCGCTGAACATCGAGGGCGCGCGCGAGGAGGTCCGCTTCGTTGATCATTTCGGTAATGACACAAGACTGTTGAGCGTCGAGGGCGAGCGCGATTTCATCACGGTAGAGGCATCGGGCGAAGTGGTGACACGCGACACGTCAGGCGTCTCCGGACCGCATCAGGGTTTTACGCCGCTCTGGCTGTATAGCCATGAAACGCCATTGACGACGATTGGCAGCGGGGTTCGCGAACTCGCCGCATCGGTCGGCAAGGGCACCGACATCGAAAGGCTGCACCGGTTGATGGCTGTCATCGGCGAGCGCGTCGCCTACACGCCAGGCACCACCAACGCGACGACGCCGGCAGAGGAAGCCTTGGCGCTGAAAACCGGCGTCTGCCAGGATCACACCCATATCTTTGCCGCCGCCGCGCGCGCCATGGGCTATCCGGCCCGCTATGTCAGCGGCTACTTGATGCTCGACGCGACGGTCGAGCAAGCGGCAAGTCATGCCTGGGCCGAGGCCCATGTTTCGGGTCTCGGTTGGGTTGCCTTCGACGCCGCCAATGGCATTTCGCCCGACGAGCGCTATGTGAAAGTGGCAACTGGCCGCGACTACCGCGACGCCACGCCGGTGTCGGGAATTCGACTGGGACAGGCGGAAGAACAGCTTGCGGTCACCGTCACGGTGGAGCAGTAATCCCCTGGGATTGCCGCTGGAGCAATTCCAGGAAAGTGTGAAACGGTTTCCCTCCGGAGTTGCGTCAAAACAAGGAGTTAGAGCGGTTCTGCGTTTCCGTGAAGCGATGAACGCTCTAGAAGAGATTTCATGACCTATTGCGTCGGCCTGAAGATCGATCACGGGCTCGTGTTCATGTCGGACACGCGTACCAATGCCGGCATGGATTCGATCTCCACGTTCAAGAAGATGCATGTCTGGGAAGTGCCAGGCGAGCGCGTGATCGTGCTGATGTCGGCCGGCAATCTGGCGACGACGCAAGCCGTGATCAGCCAGTTGGACGAGCGCACCAAGGCCGTGGCGGATCGCCACGCGACGTTGCTCGAAACACCATCGATGTACCAGACGGTACGGATGGTCGGCGACACGGTGAAGGACGTCATCGCCCATTCCTCTCCGTCCGGAGACAAGGCCGATTCCTATTTCAACGCGTCCTTCATCCTTGGCGGCCAGATCAAGGGCAGTGCACCACGCCTGTTCATGATTTATCCGGAAGGCAATTTCATAGAATCGACCGACGACACGCCGTTCTTCCAGATCGGCGAGACCAAATACGGCAAGCCGATCATCATCCGCGCGTACGAGCGAACAATGAGCCTGGCCGAGACGGTGAAGCTGCTTTTGGTATCGTTTGATTCGACGCTGAAATCGAACCTGTCGGTCGGCCTGCCGCTCGACCTGCTTTTCCTGGAGAACGACGCCTTCAAAGTCGGCCTCAACAAGCGAATCGGCCAGGACGACCAGTATTACCGCATCGTCTCGGATGGCTGGTCGAGTGCGCTCAAGGCGGCCTTTGCCAGCCTGCCAGATTTTCCGGGATAGGGGCCGTCGCAGGCTGTTGGATCTGAAAAGCCGGCCGGAAGACGTCGGCGAGGCGATCATGTCGGGAGGACACGATGGACAACACTGAATTCCGGCAATGGTCGCGGCGCGCCGCCGACTGGGGCGCTGACTATCGCGACAGCCTGCGCGAGCGGCCGGTGCGGCCGCTTGTCGAGCCGGGCGACATTTTCCGCAGCATCGAGGCATCGCCGCCCGAAGGCGCGGAACCGATGGACAGGATCTTTGCCGATTTCGAGGAGAAGATCGTGCCGGGGATGACGCATTGGCAGCATCCGCGCTTCTTCGCCTATTTCCCTGCCAATGCCGCGCCGGTCTCGGTGGTGGCGGAATATCTGGTTTCGGCGATGGCCGCGCAATGCATGCTGTGGCAGACATCACCGGCGGCGACAGAGCTCGAAACGCGGACTGTCGACTGGATGCGCCAGGCGCTCGGCCTGCCGGACGGGTTCTCCGGCGTGATCCAGGATTCGGCCTCGTCGGCGACGCTGGCGGCGGTGTTGACCATGCGCGAGCGCGCGCTGGAGTGGCGAGGCAACAAACAAGGCCTGGCAGGGCAGGCGAAGCTGCGCATCTATTCTTCGGATCAGGTGCACACGTCGATCGACCGGGCGATCTGGGTTTCGGGCATCGGCGAGGACAATCTGGTGCGTATCCCTGTCACCGGCCGTTTTCGGGCGATGGACAGGGAGGCGCTTGAAGCGGCGATCGTCGCCGACCAGAAGGCCGGCATGCTGCCTGCGGGCATTATCGCCAGCGTCGGCGGCACCAGCACCGGCGGCACCGACGACATCTCCGGCGTCGCCGATATCGCCCGGCGGCACGGGCTTTATCTGCATGTCGATGCCGCCTGGGCAGGCTCGGCGATGATCTGCCCGGAGTACCGGCATTTCTGGGCTGGTGTGGAGCAGGCGGATTCCATCGTCTTCAACCCGCACAAATGGTTGGGCGCGCAGTTCGACTGCTCAATGCAGTTCATCCGCCGGCCGGAGGATCTCGTTCGCACGCTGGCGATCAAGCCCGAATTCCTGAAGACGCATGGCCGCGACGGCATCATCAACTATTCCGAATGGTCGGTGCCGCTCGGGCGCCGGTTCCGCGCCCTGAAATTGTGGTTCCTGCTACGAGCCTACGGGCTGGAAGGCCTGCGGAACATGATCCGCAACCACGTCGCCTGGAGCGAGGGTCTTGCCGCGCGCTTGGCCGGGGAGCCGGATTTCGAGATCGTCACCGAACCGATGCTGTCGCTGTTTTCATTCCGGCATCTGGCTGCGGCGGAAGTCGATGAGGATGACCACAACCTTCGCCTGGTCAACGCGATCAATGATGATGGCCGGATCTATCTGACGCAGACACGGGTGGGCGGGCGCGTCGCGATCCGCTTTCAGGTCGGTCAGTTCGAGACGACGGCAGCGGACGTCGACACCGCTTTCGCGGTCATCGTCGAGATCGCGCGCGGCATGAGCTAGCCGGCCGGGAATTGCGCAAGGGTTGCCTTTGCGGCCATGTGATTTTCATTAGCCGGCTTCTGCCTTTTCATTGGTTTCGTTTTCGGCTATAGACAAGAAAAACGAAAAACGGGAGGTCGTCGTATGTATCTGTCGCCACGCCATGCCGAAATCATCCAGATGGCCAAGGATCATGGTCGTGTGCTGGTCGAGGATCTGGCCACCCATTTCAATGTGACGCCGCAGACCATACGCAAGGATCTCAACGATTTGTGCGACCAGCGGCTGCTTTCCCGCATCCATGGCGGCGCGTTGTTCCCTTCAGGCATAGAGAACATGGAGTACGAGGCGCGGCGCAAGATTGCCGCCGATGAGAAGGAAGCGATCGGCCGGGCGGCGGCCAGGCTGATCCCCGACAATGCCTCGCTGTTCATCAACATCGGCACCACGACGGAGTCTGTCAGCAAAGCCCTGCTCGATCACGACGGCCTGATGGTCATCACCAATAACATCAATGTTGCCAACAGGATGCGCATATATCCTTCGATCGAGGTGGTGATCGCCGGCGGTGTCGTCCGCGGGTCGGACGGCGGTGTCGTCGGCGAGGCGGCCGTCGACTTCATCAGGCAGTTCAAGGTCGACTACGCCGTCATCGGCGCTTCCGCCATCGACCATGATGGCGCGTTGCTCGATTTCGATTTTCGCGAGGTCAAGGTGGCGCAAGCCATCATCGCCAATGCTAGACACGTCATCCTGGTTTCCGACCAGACCAAGTTCGAGCGCACGGCACCCGTTCGCATCGGCCATCTGTCGCAGGTCAACACTTTCATCACCGATCGTTGCGACATCCCGTCGGTGCGCAAGATTTGTCAGGAAGCCGAGGTCCAGCTCATTGAGACCTCGCTCGGTTGAGGTGTTTTCGCTGCTCCCGAAATATTTCGTTTGACATTCGTTGTGAGTTCGAAATAATTCCATAACGGTTTCGCAAAAAGATCAAAATGGTGCAATGCGAAATCGTGGAGGAACCGGTGAGCGCATCTCCTATCCATGACATTTTCGTCATCGGTGGCGGCATCAATGGCTGCGGCATAGCCCGCGATGCCGTCGGCCGCGGGTTTTCGGTTTTCCTAGCCGAGATGAACGATCTCGCCAGCGGAACCTCCTCCGGCTCGACCAAGCTTATTCACGGCGGTCTGCGCTACCTTGAATTCTATGAATTCCGTCTGGTGCGCGAGGCGCTGATGGAGCGCGAGGTTCTGTGGAGGAACGCGCCGCATATCATCTGGCCGATGCGGTTCGTGCTGCCCTATGCCAAGGGTCTGCGCCCGGCCTGGCTGATCCGGCTCGGCCTGTTCCTTTACGACCACATCGGCGGGCGCAAATTGCTGCCGGCGACCAGGACTCTCGACATGGCCAGCGACCCGGCCGGCAAACCGCTGAAACCCTTGTTCAAAAAGGCGTTCGAATATTCGGACGGTTGGGTCAACGATGCGCGGCTGGTGGCGCTGAACGCACGCGACGCCGCCGACCGTGGCGCGACGATCCGGACCCGTACCAAGGTTGTGGCCGCGCATCGCGATGATGGAATTTGGACGATCCAGATCGAGAACCTGCTGAGCGGCGAGACCGAAGCGGTCAAGGCGCGGCTCCTGGTCAACGCCGCCGGACCGTGGGTCGACCATGTGCTTTCCGGCGTGGTCGGCCTCAATGACGTGCACAATGTTCGTCTCGTGCAAGGCAGCCACATCGTCATCGCAAAGAAGTTCGATGATCCGCGCGCCTATTTCTTCCAGAACAAGGACGGCCGCATCATCTTCGCCATTCCCTACGAGGACGAGTTCACCCTGATCGGCACGACCGATCGGGACTATCCAGGCGATCCGCACGATGTGAAGATCAGCGACACCGAGATCGATTACCTCTGCGCCGCGGCAAGCGAATATTTCGCGCAACCGGTCAAGCGTTCGGATATCGTCTGGACGTATTCGGCGGTGCGTCCGCTCTATGATGACGGCGCCTCGAAGGCGCAGGAGGCGACGCGCGACTATGTATTGAAGGCCGATGGCGGCGAGGGGGCGGCGCCGATAGTCAATGCCTTTGGCGGCAAGATCACCACCTATCGCCGGCTGGCGGAATCGATGCTGGATAAGATCGAAGGTTTCCTGGGCAAGCGCGGCAAACCGTGGACAGCGGATGCGCCGCTGCCCGGCGGCGATTTTCCAGCCACCGGTTTCGACGCCGAAGTGGCGAAACTGAAGTTGTCATATCCCTTTCTCGACTTGCGCCTCGCCCGCCGGCTGACCCGGCTTTACGGAACCCGCGCCCGCGCCTTGCTTGGCCTTGCCAAGTCGAACGCCGACCTTGGCCGCGGTTTCGGCGCGGACCTCTACGAGGCCGAGGTGCGCTACCTCGTTGAAAACGAATGGGCCGTCACGGCCGAGGATGTATTGTGGCGCCGGACGAAGCGCGGCTTGCATCTGGGCCGCGACCAGGTAACGGCGCTCGATGAATTCATGCGCGGCATAAGCCGGCGGCATGTCGCGGCCGCCGAATGAAGGGGGCTGGAAGCTGATGCGGAAGGCCTGGGAGGAGGCATCATGCTGGAACTGAGGAACGTCACCAAGGCCGTCGGTGCGGCAGAACATATCCGCGACGTGTCGCTGACGCTTCAGCACGGCTCGCTCAACGTTCTGCTCGGACCGACGCTGTCGGGAAAAACCAGCCTGATGCGGCTGATGGCCGGCCTCGACGCGCCGACGTCCGGTTCGGTCTGGTTCGATGGCCAGAACGTCACCGGCACGCGGGTGCAGAAGCGCAACGTCGCCATGGTTTACCAGCAGTTCATCAACTATCCGGCGATGACCGTCTATGACAACATCGCCTCGCCGCTGCGGGTGGCCGGCGTCGAGCGGGCCAGAATCGACAGCCAGGTGCGCGAGGCAGCAGCCCTGCTCAAGCTGACGCCTTATCTCGACCGCACGCCGCTCAGCCTGTCAGGTGGCCAGCAGCAGCGCACCGCGCTGGCGCGGGCCATCGTGAAGAATGCCAGCCTTGTGCTGCTCGACGAGCCGCTCGCCAATCTCGACTACAAGCTGCGCGAGGAACTGCGCGCCGAACTGCCGAGGATCTTCGCCGCCGCCGGCACCATCTTCGTCTACGCCACCACTGAACCGCACGAAGCACTGCTGCTCGGCGGCAACACGGCGACGTTGTCGCAAGGCCGCGTCACCCAGTTCGGCCCGACGATCGACGTGTTCCGCAAGCCGGTCGATCTTGTAACGGCAAGAACCTTCGCCGATCCGCCGCTCAACACCATCGTTCTGGCCAAGAAGGGGCCGGCTTTCCTGCTTGAGGGCGGGGTCGAGCTGCCGGTGCCACCGGAACTCGTCGCCGTCGTCGACGGCAACTATACGATCGGCTTCCAGCCGCATCATCTTTCGCTCGAACGACCCAACGCTGGCGCCGTGCCGGTACGGGCAAAGGTCACCATCACCGAGATCACCGGGTCGGAGAGCTTCATCCATCTCGATTTCGCCGATGCGCGCTGGGTCATGCTGACCCATGGCATCCGCCATTTCGAGATAGACGAGATGGTCGAGGTGTTCATCGACCCGCGCCACATCATGGTCTTCGACGAGCATGGCCGCGCCATGGCCGCGTCGAAGCTGGCCGCGTAGGAGGTAGAAATGGCGCGCATCGACGTCAACCATGTCAGGCATTCCTACCTGCCGAACCCGCGCACGGATGCGGATTTCGCGCTGCGGGAAGTCCATCATACCTTCGAGGATGGCGGCGCCTATGCGTTGCTCGGGCCGTCCGGCTGCGGCAAGACCACTCTGCTCAACATCATTTCGGGCCTGCTTCATCCCTCGCACGGGCAATTGCTGTTCAACGGCAGGGACGTGACCAGGTTGTCGACGCAAGAGCGCAACATCGCGCAGGTGTTCCAATTCCCGGTCATCTACGACACCATGACCGTGTACGACAATCTGGCCTTTCCGCTGCGTAACCGCGGCGTGCCGGAGGCCGACGTCGACCGCAAGGTGCGCGAGACGCTGGAGATGATCGACCTGGCCGACTGGGCGAAGAGGAAGGCGAGGGGATTGACCGCCGACCAGAAGCAGAAGATTTCGCTCGGCCGCGGTCTGGTACGCTCCGACGTCAACGCCATTCTGTTCGACGAACCGCTGACCGTCATCGATCCGCATATGAAATGGGTGCTGCGCTCGCAGTTGAAGCAGCTTCACCGCCGCTTCGGCTACACCATGGTCTATGTCACCCATGACCAGACCGAAGCGCTGACCTTCGCCGACCAGGTGGTGGTCATGTATGATGGCGGCATCGTGCAGATCGGCACGCCGGCGGAATTGTTCGAGCGCCCGCGCCATACCTTCGTCGGCTATTTCATCGGTTCGCCCGGCATGAACGTCATGCCGGTCACGGTCGCCGGCAAGACGGCGACGTTCGGCTCGCAACGCATCGAGTTGCCGGGTGTGCCGAAGGCCGCCGGCGGTGCGGTCGAGCTCGGCATCCGTCCCGAATATGTGCGCCTTGGTCGCGACGGCATGGCCGTTTCTATCAGCAAGGTCGAGGATGTCGGCCGTCACAAGGTGGTGCGCGCCAAGCTGGAGGGCCGCGATATCGCGGCGATCATCGGCGAGGACGAGACGGTGGCGGCCGAACCGAAGGTGCGGTTCGATCCCGCCGGGATCAACATCTATGCCGATTCCTGGCGTGTCGAGATGGGGGCGTAGATGGACAAGACCTGGAACAACAAGGCCTGGTTCCTGGTGCTGCCGGTTCTGGTGCTGGTGGCGTTTTCGGCCGTCATTCCGCTGATGACCGTCGTAAACTATTCGGTGCAGGACACGTTCGGCAACAATGTCTTCTTCTGGGCCGGCACGGAGTGGTTCGAGGAACTGCTCTCGTCCAGCCGCTTCTGGGAGGCGATGGTCCGCAACTTGATCTTCTCCTTCATCATCCTGGCCATCGAGGTGCCGCTCGGCATCTTCATCGCCCTCAACATGCCGAAGAAGGGCTGGGGCGTGCCGGTCTGCCTGGTGTTGATGGCCTTGCCACTGCTCATTCCGTGGAACGTGGTCGGCACCATCTGGCAAGTATTCGGGCGCAACGACATCGGTCTGCTCGGCTATTACGTCAATGCCCTGGGCATCGACTACAACTATGTGCAGGACTCATTCGATGCCTGGGTCACCATCATCATCATGGATGTCTGGCACTGGACGAGCCTGGTCGTGCTGCTCTGCTACGCCGGCCTGGTCTCGATCCCCGACGCCTTCTATCAGTCGGCCAAGATCGACGGCGCCTCGCGCTGGGCGGTGTTCCGCTACATCCAGTTGCCGAAGATGCAGCGCGTGCTGCTCATCGCCGTGCTCTTGCGCTTCATGGACAGTTTCATGATCTACACCGAACCTTTTGTCGTGACCGGCGGCGGTCCTGGCAATTCGACGACCTTCCTGTCTATCGACCTCGTCAAGACGGCACTTGGCCAATTCGATCTTGGTCCGGCGGCGGCCATGTCGCTGGTCTACTTCCTTATCGTCCTGCTGTTGTCATGGGTGTTCTACACCGTGATGACCAACTACGACGCGGAGCGCTGAGATGAGCGGCGCCAACGAACGGACCGAGCGTAACGCGGTGAACGGGACGGCAGCGTCGGAAGGCCTCGCGAGTACGCTGTCGCAGAGCGAACTCGACAGGCGCATGCGCCGGCGCGGCGAGGAATCGCGCTGGTGGTGGATCGTACCGACGCTCTACATCATCGTGCTTTTGCTGCCGATCTACTGGCTCATCAACATGAGCTTCAAGACCAATGCGGAGATCGTCTCCTCGCTGACGCTCTATCCGCATTCGCCGACGATCGCTAACTACGTCACCATCTTCACCGATGCGTCCTGGTATTCGGGCTACATCAACTCGATCACCTATGTGGTTATGAACATGGTGATTTCCGTCGCGGCGGCGCTGCCGGCGGCGTATGCATTCTCGCGCTATCGCTTCCTTGGCGACAAGCATCTGTTCTTCTGGCTGCTGACCAACCGCATGGCGCCGCCCGCGGTGTTCGCGCTGCCGTTCTTCCAGCTCTATTCCGCATTCGGCCTGATCGACACGCATATCGCCGTCGCGCTGGCGCATTGCCTGTTCAACGTACCGTTGGCGGTGTGGATCCTCGAAGGCTTCATGTCGGGCGTGCCGAAGGAGATCGACGAGACCGCCTATATCGACGGCTATTCGTTCCCGCGCTTCTTCGTGCGGATATTCATGCCGCTGATCGCGAGCGGCATCGGCGTCGCCTGCTTCTTCTGCTTCATGTTCTCGTGGGTCGAATTGCTGATCGCCCGCACGCTGACGACCACGGATGCCAAGCCGATCGCCGCCGCGATGACTCGCACCGTGTCGGCCGCCGGCATGGACTGGGGCCTGCTGGCCGCCGCCGGTGTGCTGACGCTGATCCCTGGCGCGCTCGTCATTTGGTTCGTGCGAAACTACATCGCCAAGGGCTTCGCCCTGGGGAGGGTTTGATGAAACGAACGCACGGGTTCGTCCACGGCACGATCGCCGGCGGCATTGCGCTCGGGAGGAGCTGACCCATGAATCTCGACCTCTCCTGGATGGCATGGACCTGGCCGACCGCGGCTTTCTTCGGAACCATCTTTCTGCTGCTCTGCGGCATGGCGGCTTGGGAATATGCCTCGCCGGGCGGCAATCCGCGCGTCGGCGTGCTGCGCTTCGAGACGACGCGCGGCGACCGGCTTTTCCTATCGCTGCTGGGCAGCGCCTTTATTCATCTCGCTTGGCTGGGTCTTGTCGGACCCAACCTATGGTGGGCTCTCGCTCTCTCCGTAGTCTACGCCGTCGGCGTGTTCCGCTACGTATAGAGGGGGAAACTGTTGGAGCGGCCGCGTGCAGGCGACCGCTCCAGATCGCACTTTAAACCTGAACGTGTAAAAGTGGAGGAAACACATGCGACGGCAATTTCTAACATCGACGACGGCCTTGGTCCTATTGCTGGGGGCAGGGAATGCCTATGCTGGAATGGATGAGGCAAAGGCTTTCCTGGACAAGGAAATCGGTCCGCTTTCGACGCTCTCGCGCGCCGATCAGGAAGCCGAAATGCAATGGTTCATCGACGCGGCAAAGCCTTTCGCCGGCATGGACATCAAGGTCGTCTCCGAAACCATCGCCACGCACCAGTATGAATCGCAGGTGCTGGCGCCGGCCTTTACCGCCATCACCGGGATCAAGATCACGCACGACGTCATCCAGGAAGGCGACGTCGTGGAGAAGATCCAGACCCAGATGCAGACCGGCCAGAACCTTTATGACGGCTGGGTCAACGATTCCGATCTGATCGGCACGCACTGGCGTTACCAGCAGGTGCGTAACCTGACCGACTGGATGGCGGGCGAGGGCAAGGATGTCACCAATCCGAACCTCGACCTCAAGGACTTTATCGGCACCTCGTTCACGACGGCACCCGACAAGAAGCTCTATCAGCTCCCCGACCAGCAGTTCGCCAACCTCTACTGGTTCCGTTACGACTGGTTCAACGACGAGAAGAACAAGGCGGACTTCAAGGCGAAGTACGGCTACGATCTCGGCGTGCCGGTCAACTGGTCGGCCTATGAAGACATCGCCGCGTTCTTCACCGGTCGAGAGATCGACGGCAAGAAGGTCTACGGCCATATGGACTATGGCAAGAAGGACCCGTCGCTCGGCTGGCGGTTCACCGACGCCTGGCTGTCCATGGCCGGCAATGGCGACAAAGGCATCCCGAATGGTCTGCCTGTCGACGAATGGGGCATCAAGGTCGACGAGAATTCGCGACCGGTCGGCTCCTGCACGGCCCGCGGAGGCGACACAAATGGCCCGGCTGCCGTCTATTCGATCCAGAAATATCTCGACTGGCTGAAGGCCTACGCACCGGCGGAAGCGCAGGGCATGACCTTCTCCGAATCGGGTCCGGTGCCGGCTCAGGGCGCGGTTGCCCAGCAGATCTTCTGGTATACCGCCTTCACCGCGTCGATGGTCGACGCCGGCGCCAAGGCGGTGCTGAACGACGACGGCACGCCGAAATGGCGCATGGCGCCGTCGCCGCACGGCGTCTACTGGAAGGACGGCATGAAGCTCGGCTATCAGGACGTCGGATCCTGGACGCTGATGAAGTCGACGCCGACCGACCGCGCCAAGGCCGCATGGCTTTACGCGCAGTTCGTCACTTCGAAGACCGTCGACGTGAAGAAGAGCCATGTCGGCCTGACCTTCATCCGCGAGAGCACGATCCACGACAAGAGCTTCACCGAACGTGCGCCCAAGCTCGGCGGTCTGATCGAGTTCTACCGTTCGCCGGCCCGCGTGCAGTGGTCGCCGACCGGCACCAACGTGCCGGATTATCCGAAGCTGGCACAGCTTTGGTGGCAGGCGATCGGCGACGCTTCGTCGGGCGCCAAGACAGCGCAGGAAGCGATGGACTCGCTTTGCGGCGAGCAGGAAAAGGTCATGACCCGCATCGAAAAGTCGGGCGTCCAGGGCGATATCGGCCCGAAGATGGCCGAAGAGCATGACCTCGCCTACTGGAACGCCGACGCGGTCAAGAAGGGCAATCTCGCTCCTCAGCTGAAGATCGAGAACGAGAAGGAAAAGCCGATCACCATCAACTACGACGAACTGGTGAAGAGCTGGCAGAAGTAGGACCGTTCTGAGCGGACGTTCGCGTCCGTGTAAAATCGGGGGAGGCGGCTCATTGCCGTCTCCCTTCTTTGCATAGAGGCGGAGGACGTGGAATGAGCGGTTTTGTGCTGGCAATCGACCAGGGAACGACATCGACCCGGACGATCCTGTTCGACGGCCAGATGAAAGTCGCAGGCAGCGGGCAGCAGGAATTCACTCAGCATTACCCGGCGTCCGGCTGGGTCGAGCACGATCCGGAAGAGATCTGGTCGAGCGTCGTGGCAACGGTGAAGACCGCCCTGAGGACCGCGGGCCGCAATGCTTCCGAAGTCGCGGCGCTCGGCATCACCAATCAGCGCGAAACCGTCGTCATCTGGGACAAGACGACAGGCAAGCCGATCCATAACGCCATCGTCTGGCAGGACAGGCGCACCGCGCCGCTTTGCGAGAAGCTCAGGAAGCAGGGGCTGGAGAAGAAGTTCACCCGCAAGACCGGCCTGCTGCTCGATCCCTATTTCTCCGGCACCAAGATCGCCTGGATGCTCGACAAGGTTAAAGGCGCCAGGAAACGCGCCGAGAAGGGCGAATTGCTCGCCGGCACGATCGACAGTTTTTTGATCTGGCGGCTGACCGGCGGCAAGGTGCATGCCACCGACGCCACCAATGCCTCGCGTACGCTGGTTTACGACATCGCGGAGAATGCCTGGGACGACGAATTGCTGGCCATCCTCAATATCCCGGCGAAAATGCTCCCGGAAGTGAAGGACTGCGCCGACGACTATGGAATCACGGAGAAAAACCTGTTTGGTGCCGGGATAAGAATCCTCGGCGTCGCCGGCGACCAGCACGCCGCGACCATTGGCCAGGCTTGTTTCGAGCCGGGCATGATGAAATCCACCTATGGCACCGGCTGTTTTGCGCTGCTCAATACAGGCAGCGATCTGGTGCGTTCGAAGAACCGGCTGCTGACCACCATCGCCTACCGGCTGAACGGCAAGACGACCTATGCGCTGGAGGGGTCGATCTTCATCGCCGGCGCAGCCGTGCAATGGTTGCGCGACGGCATCAAGGTGATCGGCAAATCCGAGCAAAGCGGCGGACTTGCGGCCGAGGCCGACCCAACCCAGAACGTTTACCTGGTGCCGGCCTTTGTGGGCCTGGGCGCACCGCATTGGGACGCCGAGGCGCGGGGCGCCATTTTCGGGCTGACCCGCAATTCCGGCCCGGCGGAGTTTGCCCGCGCGGCGCTCGAAGCCGTCGCTTACCAGACCCGTGACTTGCTCGACGCCATGCGCAAGGACTGGAAGGGCGCCTCGGCCAAGACCGTGCTTCGCGTCGATGGCGGCATGGTGGCCTCCGACTGGACCATGCAGAGACTTGCCGACATCCTCGATGCCCCGGTCGATCGCCCGATCATTCTGGAGACGACCGCGCTCGGCGCCGCGTGGCTGGCCGGCTCGAAGGCGGGTGTTTGGCCAAAGGCCAAGGAATTCGCCAAGACTTGGGCGCTTGAACGGCGGTTTCAACCGGACATGGACGCTTCGACACGTTCCGCCAAGATTGCCGGTTGGCGAGATGCTGTGCGAAGGACGCTGAGCGTGCGATAAGAGGCATGCAACAAGGAGCGATCGGGCGGTGAGTGTCAGGCGAGAGGCAACGAAGCCAGGCTGGTATCCTGCGTGGCGCGATGAAGCCATCGAACAGCTGAATGTCAAGAATGCGGGTTTGCAGAGAGATTTCCATCTCGGCACTTGGGCACGCTATGACTACGACCTCACGGCTGGAAAGCTTCTGTTTTCCGAGAAAGGGGTGGTCAAGGTCGTCGCCAAGATCCAGATCGCAGGCTCGACCAGCACCAAGGCCAGCAACTGGCTCTGGGCGTGGTCGAATTCAAACTTGCCTGGCGATATCCTTAGCGACGCAAAGCTGGTTCGATCCTTTGGCGAGGAGAACGGCATCGACGAACTGGCTCAGGCGTATGTGGCGGATACCGACAACGACCTGGAAGCGCTCGGTTGGGAGCTGACGGCAGCGATGGTTCGAATCTGCAACGCGCCTGGAGCCTACCGTTCTCCGCGCGGTGATGGCGGAGGCCTGTATCTGATCTTGAAGACCATCAACTGGGCGAACTGACCCGGGCTCGCTTCTTTCAGGCCCAGATCCGAGATGCCGACAGAGCCCATGCCGTCGAGGCACGGGCTCGGGCAACGACTCTGCTGCTGGCGCTCAGTAGGGCGAGACGCACTGACGGCGGGGACCGTAGTTCGGCTGGAACGTATTGTCCGACGCCCGATAGGACCGATAGCGGTCATAGCACCACTGCACGTGCCCATCGCCACGATAGACGCGGTTCTGGTTGGCGATTGCGCCGGTAATCAGCGCGCCGGTGGCGAAGGCAGCCAGCGGAAACCAGAAATCTCCGTGGCGGCGATAGCCCGGGCGGTATTCGCGATAGCCGCGATGCCCGCGCCAATACATGTCATCGTTGCGCGAATAGACCCGGTTGCGGGAAAAGTCGCGATTGAAGGTGCGGTGCCTACGCCACTCCCGGTACTGCACGGTCTGCACATCCGATGAGAGACCTTGGCCAAGCGGCGTGTAATTTGGCTGCGCGTTGACTGGCACGATCTCCGCCGCGGCAAACGAAAGAGATAGCACGCTGGCCAACAAGCCTGATGCGATTCTGTTCATCGTTCTGCTCCTCGATTCGAAGGGTGGATTGCCTGTCCCTTGTGGCAGGGGAACGGGCGTCCTTTGCAATTGTTCCGGGAAAAATACCAAGCCGCTGATTTGCGATAGCTCCCGCTGCTGACCTGCCACGAGAAGCCAATTTCGAAGGGCAATCCCGCCTTGCCGGGGCAGATCGAAAGGGCGCTGCAAGACCGCGGAAAAGCCCGGCCTGCAAGCGATCTTTTTCGGTTGACCGGCCGCGGCACTCTCCCTATGTTCCGCGCAATTTCGAGGGCGGCCTTTCGAGCCCGCGGGAGCGCGTAGCTCAGCCGGTAGAGCAACTGACTTTTAATCAGTAGGTCATGGGTTCGAATCCCATCGCGCTCACCACTATTTTAACTGTCCAGCCCGGACACATAGGTAACAGATTGTACCTAAGACATGGGTGACAACCTCGTGCCGAACGGGTTGTCGATGGTTTGCAAGGTCCTCTGTTCCAAGTCGATATAACCGAGATCGTAATGCATGAAGCTGACGAGCCAAATGCCGTCGTCGACCTCCTTGATTCCGAGCCTCTGACCGGCAAGGACGGTCGAGACGTTGATCTTCTTCCTGTGCATACAGATGCGGCCGCAAGCGGTAACCAGGATGTCGCGGTCGTGGAAGGGGTATTCCAGTTCCGGCAAGCCCTCATAGGCTCTTGAGGACGGCGTGTAGAGTTCGGCCGGGGTGCGCATGGCAAGCGCCTCGTGTGGCCTTTCCTCGTTGAATTCGCTGATAAAAGCGTCGAACCTCGCCTGCTGCTGGAGGATGTTCATGCCGGGCGGCCTGGTCGTCTCTTTCTTTAAGGTCAGATGCATGCGCTCGTGGCGGCCGTTCTGCTGCGGGTTGCCCGGCTGGATGCGCTCGATGACGATGCCGAGCCTGAGCCAGAACACCGACAGGCGCGAGAGATTGTAGAGGCCGTTAGGCGAAGCGAAAGGGAGCCCGTTGTCGGAGCGTATGGCGGCGGGCAGGCCGCGCTCCTTGAACAGCCGCACAAAGGCCTCGATGACCGGCGTCTCCTTTGTCATTCAAGCGCTTCGCAGGCGAGCACATAGCGCGAGGTCTGGTCGGTGACCGTCAGGGGGTAACAGTAGCTACCGTTGCCAAGCCTGAACTCCCCCTTGAAGTCGGCGCACCACAGATCGTTAGGGGCGGCGGCTTGCGACAACGGCGTGCCCACGGCCTTGTTCGCCCGGTTCCTCTTGCGGGCCTGGCTCACAAGGCCGTGACGGTCGAGCACGGCATGCACGGTGCTTTTGGCTGGGATACGCACATCACCGGCGAGCTTCCGGACCAGCAACTCCCTGATCTTGCGAGCGCCCCAATGCGGCTTCTCGCGCTTGGTCTCGACGATCAGCCGCTCGATCTGCTCGGGCAACTGATTGGCATACCTCACCGGCCGGCGCGAGCGGTCGCAAAGCGCCTCCAGCCCTTCGTCCTTGTAGCGGTTGAAGATCTTGTAGCCGGTCTTGCGCGAAATCCCAAAATCCCGGCACACATCGCTCATGCCTTCTCCCTCGAGAAGGCGGGCAACGAAACGTAGACGTTCCTCCATCACCGAACACTCTCTCCACGGCATAAACACCTCCGGCCAAAAGCCAAAAGTGTTACCCATGTGTCCGGTACAAAACGTCACCTATGTCTCAGGCCGCGCAAACGTTAAATATCAGTGGCTTAGGTGTCCTGGCGTTTGGACTAAAGCCTGAACCGCGCGATTTTTTTCGCGATCCGCGCGACTTCTAAAAACCACTCCGTCAGTGACGACACGACAGATCGTGCGGCTCTTGCAGGGTTGATTCTGTAAGCCATTGATTTTGTTAAATTGCTGAATCCCGTCGCCGGAACTGCCCGCACGCTCGACACATCTTCGCGATTATCGAGGAACGATCCCGCCGCTGATGCATTTTCGCCTGTGACCAGCTCATTGAGGGAACGCAGGCCAATGAAGATCGCCCATGTCGCGCCGCTGTATGAATCCGTGCCGCCGAGACTCTACGGAGGCACCGAGCGCATCATCTCCTATCTCACCGAAGCGCTCGTCGAACTCGGCCACGACGTGACGTTGTTCGCCAGCGGCGATACGAAAACCTCTGCCCGGCTGGTGCCTTGCCGCGAACGGGCGCTTCGCCTCGATCCCCGTCCGCTGAAGTCGGAAATCGCGGCGCATCTGTCAATGCTCGACGAGGTGAGGAAACGGGCCGACGATTTTGATGTCATTCACTTCCATCTCAGCCATTTCCTGCATTTCCCGTTTTTTCGCCACATGCCGCACCGCACGGTGACGACGCCGCATGGCAGATTGGATTACGCGGACCTCGCACCGGCCTATGACCGGTTCCCACGCTTCCCGATGATTTCCATATCGCGCAGCCAGAGGGCCCGGTTTGCCTCCGCGAACTGGCTGGCTACGATCCACCACGGCTTGCCGCTCAACATCTACGAGCCCGATTTCGAGGCTGGTTCGGATGGTGTGTATCTGGCCTTCCTGGGCAGGATGTCGCGCGACAAGCGGCCGGACCGGGCAATCGAGATCGCCAGGCGCACCGGGCTGAAGCTCAAACTCGCGGCCAAGATCGGCGACGGCGACCGCGCCTATTTCGAGGAAGTCATCCAGCCGATGATCGACGGTGACCGCGTCGAATATGTCGGCGAGATCGGCGAGGAGCAGAAGAGCAGGTTTCTCGGCAATGCTGCCGCCTTGCTGTTTCCCATCGATTGGCCGGAGCCGTTCGGGCTTGCCGTGATCGAGGCGATGGCGTGCGGAACCCCCGTCATGGCCTGGAGTTGCGGCGCCATGCCCGAGATAATCGATCATGGCACGACCGGGTTCGTCGTAGAGACAATGGAAGATGCCGTCGCTGCTATGCCGGCTCTTCTGCAACTCGACAGGCGACGAATAAGAGCGGTATTCGAAAGGCGGTTTTCAGCCGATAGAATGGCCAGGGATTATGTCGCGGCCTATTCTCGGATGAACAGCAGCGATGACGAGATCAAAGCTTCATAACGCCGAACCCCGTTCAGAAACGAGCACGGGACAATCCTCTTGACCATCACCCAACTCGACGAGCGCAAGCTCGATCCGGCAATAGCGCTGGCCTCCCTTGACGAAACGGCACCGAGAGAGCCGCACCGGCTTTTCGCCCTCAAGCACGGCGATTGTTTTGCCGTCGCCGATGCCTATGGCGACGTACGAGGCGTCGGCGATGGATTTTTCCGCGACGACACGCGCGTGCTTTCCGAATTTCGTCTGGCGATCGGTGGCCGTTCGACATCGCTGCTTGGCGCATCGCTCAGCCAGGACAACGTCCTTTTCACCACCAATCTGACCAATCTGCCGATCGAGAGCGCCGGTGGCCGGCCCATTCCGCAGGGCGCGATCCATATCGAACGCGTCAGGCTGCTGTGGCAGGACCGGTTGTATGAGCGCCTGACGCTTTCAAACTACAGCCAGGAACACTCGACGGTCCTGCTTTCGCTGCGCTTCGCCGCCGATTTTCGCGACATGTTCGAAGTTCGCGGCTCGACTCGTCCCAAGCGCGGCACTGCCCATACAGCCGAATTGGCCGAGAACTCGGTGACGCTTCGCTACGAAGGCCTGGACAAAGTCGTGCGCACGTCGGTCATATCGTTCTCGCAGACACCGGACGAGTTGACCGCTGAGCGGGCGGATTTTCTCATCGCCGTCACCAAGCGCAGCCGCAAGACACTTTATGTGGAGGTCGGGACAGAGATAACGGATGCTCCCGAACGCGAGCGATTTCGCGCGGCAGCGGCCCGCGCGCGTTTTGGCATGCGCGCCAAGCGCCGCCATGGTGCAACGCTGCACAGCTCGGGCCGGGTGTTCAACGACTGGATAGAGCGGGCGCGCGCGGATGTCGCATTGCTCACCACCGAACTGGCGACCGGGCCATATCCCTATGCCGGCATTCCCTGGTTCTCGACGGCTTTCGGCCGGGACGGAGTGATCTCGGCCTTGCAGATGCTCTGGCTCAATCCCGGCCTGGCGCGCGGCGTGCTCGCTTTTCTGGCTCAGCATCAGGCTACCGAAACCTCGCCCTTCAGCGATTCCCAGCCCGGCAAGATCATGCATGAGACCCGCAAGGGCGAGATGACGGCGCTCAGCGAGCTGCCGTTCGGCCGCTACTATGGCGGTGTCGACACAACGCCGCTCTATGTCCATCTTGCCTGCGCCTACGCGGACCGCACCGGCGATACGGGCCTGATCGACAGCCTGTGGCCGTCACTGTGCGCCGCCGCCGAATGGATCGAGGCAGCAAGCCAGGCGACAGGCTTCGTCACCTACCGGCGCGCGGCGGAATCGGGCTTGGCCAACCAGGGATGGAAAGACAGCCTCGATTCCGTCTTTCATGCCGACGGCCGCATTCCGAAGGGGCCGATCGCGCTGGTCGAGGTCCAGGGCTATGTCTTCGCGGCGTTCGAGGGGCTGGCGAAACTGGCGCGACTGCGCGGCGAAACCGAAAGAGCCGAAGGCTGGGAGAAAAGTGCGTTTGATATCCGGCAGCGGGTCGAAAGCCAATTTTGGATCGAGGAATTGGGCTATTACGCGCTGGCCCTGGACGGCGATGGCCAACCTTGCAAGGTGCGCACGTCCAATGCCGGACACCTGCTCTATGTCGGCCTTCCGGAACCGGATCGTGCGCGCATCGTCGCCGACCAGCTGCTTTCGGCCTCTTTCCACTCCGGCTGGGGACTGCGAACGCTGGCGGACGACGCGATATTCTTCAACCCGATGTCGTATCACAACGGTTCGATCTGGCCGCATGACACGGCGATCTGCGCGGCCGGCCTGGCGCGATACGGCATCCGCGACAGCGTCGTGCGGCTGATGAGCGGAACGTTCGAATCCGCGGTCCATTTCAATATGCGCTTGCCCGAACTGTTCTGCGGATTTACGCGTGCACCGGGCGAGGCGCCTATTGCCTATCCGGTTGCCTGCCTGCCGCAGGCCTGGTCGGCGGGGTCCGCCTTCATGCTCATGCAGGCCTGCCTCGGCCTTCAGATCGACGGCTGGACCGGCGAAATCCAGGTGACAAGGCCGCGCTTGCCGATAGGCATCGACAATCTGGTGATCCGCCACCTCGCCGTGGGCGACGCATCGGTCGATTTGGTCTTCCAACGGGTCGGAGACCGCGTCGGCGCATTTCTGGCCGATCGCCATGAAGGGCTGGCGCAGTTGGTCGTCAGGAGCTGAAAATCGGAACCATCGCCGACCATGTGCGTTGCACAAAGGTCGGCGCAAGCGTGAGCCCGAGACCCACCGACGAACTTCCGATCGGAGAGCAGCCTAAATTCAATGACAGACAACAGTTTCGATCTTTTGCATTCCGCCTCCGCGCTATGGTTCGTCATTCTGGCCAGTCTTTGTGTTTCCATTGCCGCTCTGGCATTAACTGCCTTGCGCACACGCCGAATAAAACCTGGCTCATTTGGTACAGAGCCTCCGCCGGTTCGCGTCGTGCTGCGGGAATTCGAGAAGAATGGCCATTCCGCCGATGCGGCGCTGGTCAACTGGTCGCCCGAAACGCTGCGCGATATTTTGGCGAGGGAACTGCCTGACGCGCAGGTCATCGTGGTCTCCAATCGCGAACCCTACATCCACAATCTCAGGGACGACCACGTCGAACTGGTGGTGCCGGCCAGCGGACTCGTCTCCGCGCTGGAACCGATCACGCGCGCCTGTGCCGGAACCTGGATCGCCTATGGCGGCGGCTCGGCGGATCATCTCGTGGTCGATCGGGACGACCGCATCGAGGTCCCGCCAGAAAATCCGTCCTATACGTTGCGGCGTGTCTGGCTCACCGAGGAGGAACAGCAGGGCTACTATCTAGGCTTTGCCAATGAGGGTCTCTGGCCGTTGTGCCACATAGCCTTCACCCGCCCCATATTCCGAGCCTCCGATTGGGAAACATACGAAGCGGTCAACCGGAAATTCGCCGACACCGTTGTCGCCGAAGCCCGTAACGAACGCCCCATCGTCCTGGTTCAGGACTATCATTTCGCGCTGTTGCCGCGAATGATCCGGGAGCGGCTCCCTGACGCGATCGTCATCACCTTCTGGCACATTCCGTGGCCGAACTCGGAAGTGTTCAGCATCTGCCCGTGGCGGGAGAAGATCCTGGACGGGCTGCTGGGAAGTTCGATCATCGGTTTCCACACGCAGTTCCATTGCAACAACTTCATCGAAAGCGTCGACCGTTTCCTGGAGAGCAGGATCGAGCGCGAGGATTCGGCGATCACTTACGGCGGCCAAATCAGCCTGGTCCATGCCTATCCGATCTCGATCGAATGGCCTCCCGCGCAACTTGGGAAGATGCCCTCGGTCGCGCAGTGCCGCGACCGAGTTCGCAAGAAATTCGGCCTGGCGGACGATGTCAGCCTGTGCGTCGGGGTCGAGCGCCTCGACTACACCAAAGGCATTCTCGACCGTTTCAATGCGCTTGACGAACTGCTCAAGCAGCATCCCGAATGGATCGGCAAGGTGGCATTCCTGCAAATCGCGGCACCGAGCCGAGGCACCTTGCCTGCCTACCGGCAACTGCATGAGGAATGCCTGCGCTGCGCCGAGGAGATCAACCAACGTTACGGCAGCGAAGGCTACAAGCCTGTATTGATGGTGGCCGAGCACCATGCGCAGAATCAGGTCTACGAAATCTACCGTGCCGCCGACGTCTGCATGGTGACCAGCCTGCACGACGGCATGAACCTGGTTGCCAAGGAGTTTGTCGCCGCGCGCGACGACGAGCAGGGCGTGCTGATGCTCAGCATGTTTGCCGGCGCCTCGAAAGAGCTTCTCGAGGCGCTGATCGTCAACCCCTATGACGCCACCATGATGGCCGAGGCGCTGCTGCAGGCCTTGACCATGGCGCCCTCGGAGCAGCAGCAGCGCATGCATCGCATGCGCGAGATCGTCCGCGACAACAATGTCTATCGCTGGGCTGGCAGCATGCTTCTCGACGCCGCCCGTTTGCGCAAACGGGCCACGATCGACCCTGGTATCCGGCCGGGGCCGTCTGCCGCCGCCAACGTGATATCGATACTCGATCGCAAACGGGTCGCGGCACTGTGATGTCCGGATCGCCAAACCTGCCAGCGCCGACCATGCCGCAAGGCCGATGGGCATTGTTCCTGGACATAGACGGCACCCTTCTCGAACATGCCGCCCATCCCGACGCGGTCGTCGTTGGCGATGAGCTGAGGGCCTTGCTACCAAGGCTGGAAGCGCGGGCGGGCGGAGCGCTGGCCTTCATCACCGGACGGTCGATCGCCGCCGTCGACCATCTCTTCCGGCCGCTCAAACTGCGCGCCGCCGGACTCTATGGCTTGGAGCACAGGCTTGAACCGGACGGGCCGGTCGAAGCGGCGGATGAGCCCGCCGACATTGCCGCATTGGCAAGCGAACTCGAGGCCGAACTCAGCGGAAACGTCTATATCGAGCGCAAGGGTCCGATCCTGGCGGTTCACACGCGTGCCGCGCCACAATTGCTCCAGCGCGCCACACAGCTGGTCGAACAGGCACTGGACAGGCTCCCGCGGGGATATCGGGTTCTGGCCGGCAATGCCGGGGTGGAACTGATGCCGCTTGAGGCGGCGAAGGGCGCGGCCATCAGGCGTTTCATGCTGGAATCGGCTTTCGCTGGCCGCAGGCCGATATTCCTGGGAGACGATACATCGGACGAGAACGGCTTCGATGCCATCAATGAAATCGATGGCGTTTCGGTTCGTATAAAACCCCGCGGGCCGACCGCTGCGCGTTACGTGCTGGCTGATGTCAGCGAGGCGTTGGCTTGGCTGGATGTCGTAAGCCGGAGTGCCGAGAGAGTGGTTGATCCAGCCACTCCTGCAAAATGAGCAAAATCATCCTGGCGCGGCCAGCAGCGATTTCTTAGGATTTCGAGTTGAAGGAGCCGTCAATGACCCAATTCACCAGTCTCATCGGCGAGATCATGCCTAACTGGCTACGCCGGCGCTCGCGCCGGAGTGTCAACCGAACCGACCCCAACTTCGATCCGTCGCGCCCCGAGGAAGCAGACGCGGTCTGGCGCAAAGTTGTCGAGAGAGATCTCTTTGGCGCAAATACGCAGGACTACGCGGAGACCGAAAAACGCGACCGCCACTGACGGCTGCTTCAGCTTTCCTCAAAAACCAGCGAAACATTGCCGCCGGCATGGCGTTCGAGGCGGCCGGCGAGGTCGAGTTCCAGGAGCACCATGAAGACCTGGGCCGGGTGCAGGCCTGTGTGGCGGATGATCTCGTCGACCGGCACCGGCGTCGGGCCGAGCGCCTCGATGACGCGGGCGCGGTCGCTCTCGCCGGGTGGCGGCGTGGCCGAAAAATCGGGCGGCTCCTCGAATGGCGGCACATCGGGCGCCCGCATACCGGTCAGCGGCGCGATTGCCCTGGAAATGTCGGATGCCTCGGTGATCAGCGTGGCGCCGTCCTTGAGCAGGCCATTGGCGCCGGCGGCGCGCGGATCGAGCGGTGAACCGGGCACGGCGAAGACCAGCCGGCCCATTTCGCCTGCAAGCCTGGCGCTGATCAGCGAGCCCGAACGCTGTGCGGCCTCGACCACCACCAACCCGAGGGCCGCACCGGCAACGAGACGGTTGCGGCGCGGAAAATCCTGGGCGCGCGGCTGCCAGCCGAACGGCATTTCCGAGATAACGGCGCCGCGTTCGGTAATTTCCTCGCACAGGCCGGCATTTTCGGGCGGATAGGGAAGATCCAGGCCTCCGGCCAGGACACCGATCGTGCCGGTCGAGAGACTGCCCTGATGGGCTGCCGTATCGATGCCACGCGCCAGGCCCGAGACGATACCATAGCCGTCGCGGCCAAGATCCGCCGCCAGCATGCGGGCCATCTTGATGCCGGCCAGCGATGCGTTGCGGGCGCCGACGATGGCCACTCCCGGCAGCTGGAACACAGCGGCATTGCCCTTGACCGCCAGCAGCGGCGGCGGATTGTCCATGCTGCGCAACAGCGGCGGATAGTCGGGCTCGCCGATGCCGACGAAGCGCGCGCCGGTCCGCCGGGCTGTTTCCATCTCCGCCTCGGCTTCGGCAACGGAAGGGATACGGGCGATCCGGCTGGCGCCGCCGGAAATCATCAGTTCCGGCAGTATCTCCAGCGCCACTTCGGCCGAACCGAAGCGGTTGATCAGGTCGCGAAAGGAGGCTGGGCCGACATTCTGGGTGCGGATCAGCCTGAGCCAGCTCAGCCGCTGCCGGTCGCTGAGGCGCGGCCCGGCGGCGGGCTCGCTCACTCCTTGGCTCCGATCTTGCCCTCGGTGCCGGCAAGGAGCCGCGAAATGTTGGCCCGGTGCTTGATGAAGACGATGATGCTCATCACCGCGAACAGAGCGGCAATCTGCGGCGTGCTCAGGACAAAGAGCGCGATCGGCACGACGACAGCCGCCGCCAGCGCGGCCAGCGACGAGTAGCGGAAGAGGTATGCCACCACCAGCCAGACGAGGGCGAAGATCAGTGCTACCTGCCAGGCAATGCCGATCAGCACGCCGAGGTAAGTCGCGACGCCCTTACCGCCCTTGAAGCCCAGCCATGCCGGATAGAGATGACCGAGAAAGGCGCCAAGACCGGCCCAGATCGCCAATTCCGGTGCAAAATGGCCGGTAATCAAAACGGCCGCCGTTCCTTTCAGCGCATCAAGCAGCAACGTGGCTGCGGCAAGGCCCTTGTTGCCGGTGCGCAGCACGTTGGTGGCGCCGATATTGCCCGAGCCGATGTTGCGGACGTCGCCCAGGCCAGCGGCACGCGTCAGCAGCAGTCCGAACGGGATCGAGCCCAGAAGATAGCCGACCACCAAGGCCAGGATCAGGTTGTAAGTCATTGTTTCCCCCGCATTCCTCCAGTCTGATCAGATCCGGCGCGATGCGCGGCAGTTGGCTCAGGCCGAAAACACTGTGCGGCCCGCCACCAGCGTTTGCAAGACCTTGCCTTGCAGCCGCGCACCCTCGAAGCAGGTGTTTTTCGAGCGCGAACGAATGCCGCTCTCGCTGACGATCCAGGGCTCGTCGAGATCGACCAGCGCAAGATCTGCGACGGCGCCCGGCTTCAACGTGCCGCCAGGCAGGCCGAACAGCTTTGCCGGAGCGGTTGACAATGTCTCGATCAGCCGGAGCAGCGGCACGTCGCCATTGTGATAGAGCCGCAGAGCAGCGCCAAAGAGCGTCTCCAGCCCGATGGCGCCGGCCGCTGCATCGGCAAAGGGCAGGCGTTTGGTATCGACGTCTTGCGGATCGTGCGAGGAAACGATGACGTCGATCGTGCCATCCCTGACCGCCTCGATCATCGCCAGCCGGTCTTCCTCGGCGCGGAGCGGCGGCGTCAGGCGGAAGAAGGTGCGGTATTCGCCGACGTCGTTTTCGTTGAGCGACAGATTGTGGATCGACACGCCTGATGTCACGTTCGCGCCATCGGCTTTCGCACGCGCCACCGATCCAGCCGCCATCGCCGTCGAGATCTTCGCCGCGTGGTAGGAGCCTCGCGTCAGGCGCGCCAGAGCCAGATCGCGTTCCAGCGGAATGGATTCGGCTTCGCGCGGGATGCCGGAAAGGCCAAGCCAGCTCGCATAGAGACCCTCGTTCATGACGCCGGCCGAGGCGAGGTCGGCGTCCTGCGTCTCATGGACGATCATGGCGCCGAAATCGCGCGCGTAAGTCAGCGCGCGGCGCATCACCAACGCGCTCGATATGGTGTGGCGGCCATCGGTGAAGGCGACGGCGCCGGCCTCGCGCAGCAGGCCGAACTCGGTCATCTCGCGGCCGTCGAGGCCTTTGGTGATCGCCGCCGCCGGAAAGATGTTGACGATTGCCGTGTCCTTGGCGGTACGCAGCACGAACTCGACCAGCGCCACATTGTCGATTACCGGATCGGTATCGGGCATCATGACGATCGAAGTGACGCCGCCGGCCGCCGCCGCGACACTCGCCGAAGCGATGGTTTCGCGATGCTCGCCGCCCGGCTCGCCGATGAAGACGCGTCCATCGACGAGGCCTGGAATGATGGTCTTGCCAGCGCAGTCGACGACGGTTGCGCCCTCGGGCGCGCCCTGGTTCAGCGCGGCCTTGCCTGCGGCGGCGATCTTCCTTCCCTCGACGATGACGGAGCCGACTTCGTCGATGCCGCGCGAGGGATCGACGATGCGGGCGCGCTGGAAGACCATCGTGCTCATGCGCCGCGACCCTCGTGATTGCGGCCCTCTTGATGATTGCGACGGGGATCGAGCAGCGCTTCCATGACCGCCATGCGCACTGCGACGCCCATCTCGACCTGTTCCTGGATGACGCTTTGCGGACCATCGGCGATTTCCGAGGCGATCTCGACGCCGCGGTTCATCGGGCCTGGATGCATCACCAGCGCGTCGTCCTTGGCTGCCTTAAGCTTCTCGGCATCGAGGCCGAAATAGCGGAAATATTCGCGAACCGAAGGCACGAAGGCGCCTTCCATCCGCTCCCGCTGCAGGCGCAGCATCATCACCACATCGGCATCCTTGAGACCCTCGGCCATCGAGCGGGAGACGATGACGCCCATCTTGTCGATGCCCGAGGGCAGCAGCGTCGACGGTGCAACGACGCGCACCTGGGCGCCGAGCGCGTTGAGCAGCATGATGTTGGAGCGCGCCACGCGCGAATGCAGTATGTCGCCGCAAATCGCCACGATCAGTTTCGACAGCGGCCCCTTGGCGCGACGGATGGTCAGAGCGTCGAGCAGCGCCTGTGTCGGGTGCTCATGGGCGCCGTCGCCGGCGTTGACCACGGAGCAACCAACCTTTTGCGCCAGCAGGGCTGCGGCACCCGCCGACTGGTGGCGGATGATCAATATGTCGGGCCGCATGGCGTTGAGCGTCATCGCCGTATCGATCAGCGTCTCGCCCTTCTTCACCGAAGAACTCGCCACCGACATGTTCATGACATCGGCGCCGAGCCGCTTTCCGGCGAGTTCGAACGACGACTGCGTGCGCGTCGAGGCTTCATAGAAAAGGTTGATCTGGGTGCGGCCGCGCAGCGTCGAGGTCTTTTTCTCGGATTGCCGCGAGATCGCGACAGCCCGATCCGCCCTGTCGAGCAGAAGCTCGATGTCGGCCGGCGAAAGATCGCGGATGCCTAGAAGATGGCGGTGAGGGTAGAGTGGCAGGGACGAAGCGTCGGTCATCTCAAGGGGCTGCTATAGGGTGCGGATTTTGTGCCCGCAAGCGCCAGCTTTGGATTGAAGCCGTTCTCCCCGGTATTTTCGTCGCGCGCATTGCATGGCTTGGTCTATATCTAGCCGACGGCCTTGGATTCGTGGCTTTCCGACGAGAAGGACCTTTCTACCGATAGAAGGATTGGGCGTGACCGACGACGTGACCAACCAGCCGCCGCCGCTGACGGGCGGCAACGCGTGGCGGGGCGATCCGTTGCTGATCCAGCTCGCCGAGCGCTTTTCCGATCCGGTGCGCAAGGATCTCGACGGGCTTGGCCGTTTCGTCCTCACGCAGGAAGCGCAAGAACTGGCCCGTCTCGCCAATGTCGAGACACCGAAGCTCAGGACGCATGACCGCCAGGGACGGCGTATCGACCTGGTCGAGTTCCACCCCGCCTATCACGCCTTGATGCGCCGCTCGGTGGCCAATGGGCTGCATTCCTCGGTGTGGGAAAACGGCGACGCCGAGATCGGCCGCCGCCATCAGGTGCGCGCCGCCCGCTTCTACCTGACGGCCGAGCTCGAGACCGGGCATCTCTGTCCCATCACCATGACCAGCGCTTCGCTGGCGGCATTGATGGCCAGCCCAAAGCTGTTTCGCGAATGGGCCCCGCGCGTGACGACGCGCAAATATGACCAGAGCCAAAAACCGCCGGTCGAGAAGAGCGGGCTGACGCTCGGCATGGGCATGACCGAGAAGCAGGGCGGCACCGATGTGCGCGCCAACGTGACGAAAGCCGAACGCGCCGGCAGCGGATTCTATCGCCTGACGGGCCACAAATGGTTCATGTCGGCGCCGATGTCGGATGCCTTCCTGGTGCTGGCGCAGGCGCCGGAGGGACTGTCGTGCTTCCTGGTGCCGCGTGTTCTCGGCGATGGCTCGGGCAACGGGTTCCGTTTCCAGCGGCTGAAGGACAAGCTCGGCAACCGCTCCAACGCGTCTTCCGAAGTGGAATTCGTCAATGCCATCGGCGAGATGGTCGGCGAACCCGGCGCCGGCGTGAAGACAATCATGGACATGGTGACGTTGACGCGGCTGGATTGCGCCGTGGCGTCCTCGGCGATCATGCGCGCCGGCCTCGCCGAGGCCATTCATCATGCCCGCCATCGCCAGGTGTTCGGCTCGACGTTGATCGAACAGCCGCTGATGCAGCGCGTGCTGGCCGACATGGCGCTCGACGTCGCCGCCGCCACGGCATTGTCGTTCCGGCTGGCGCGTTCCTTCGACGAGGCGGCCAGCGACCGCGGCGAGGCGGCGTTTGCCCGTGCCATGACGCCGGTCGTCAAATACTGGGTCTGCAAGATCGCGCCGCCGCTGCTCTACGAGGCGATGGAGTGTCTTGGCGGCAATGGTTATGTCGAGGAGGCACCGCTCGCCCGCTACTATCGCGAAGCCCCGGTCAACGCGATCTGGGAAGGGTCGGGCAATGTCATGGCGCTCGATGTGCTGCGCGTGCTTGGCCGCGCGCCCGGCCTGTTCGATGACGTCCTGGCCGGCATCGATCGTGACCTGGGGGCCGGCGGGCGAGGCACGATCGGCGTGCTGAAGGCGGCGATGCAGGTCGCCGCGACCGACGAGGGCTCGGCGCGTCTGCTTACCGAGCAACTGGCGCTTTCGGCGGCGGCGGCGGAATTGCGCCGGCTGGGGGCAGGGCGGATCGCCGATGCTTTCGTCGAGACGCGCCTAGCCGGCCAATGGCGCACCACCTATGGCATGCTCGATTCGCGTCACGACGCCCGGATGATCATCGACACGCTCTATCCGCCGGTGAATTGAGCCCGGCGCTGTCCAAAACCGGGTCCGCCCCGATTTGAGGCGCCGGCGAACATCCGCATGTGCCGTGCCCGACGGCGTTAACCTTAACAAATGGTTTCCGTTGCGAGGGGCGTCGGCAAGGCCCACTGTCCTGCCGGAGCGAGGAATGGTTCAGATTGGCTGTTCCTTGCTTTGCGAAGCAGGAATTTCGATGCGACACGTATTGACCTCTTTTTTGTCCGTACACTGGGCGATCGTCTTTGCCTTGCTGGCGCTGATCTGCATCGACGGAAACCGTGGTGTGGCAGCGGCGCTCGGCGTGCTCGGCGTAACCATCGAGAGTGCCCGGTTTGCGGACCTCGAAAATGTCGTCGTGGTCGCGCCCTTGGCGATCGCATTGCTTGTCGTGGCGGTGCTGTTCTTCTGGGCCTTTGTCGACACGCTGGTCAGCGATGCGACCAAGCTGGAGGCCGACAGCGTCGTGCGTATCGCCTTCATTTCCGCTTCCGGCGTACTGTCGATGATCCTGATCGGTGGCGCCGCGCAAGGCATTAACGGCCTTTTCATGGTCGTTGCCGTGCAACTCGCCGCACTTCAGGCGTCCTATGTCGCGATGCTTGCCGAACGGCGCTCCGCGGCCGCGCTGGTCGAAGGCGATATCCACGTCACGGCGCACGGCATGGCAAAAGCCGCGGCCCATATTTCATTGCTCTCGCTGATCTCGGGCCGGACCGGCTCGACCCGGAATGGAGGCCAGTGATGCGTTACATCTTCGCATTGTGGGCCGCTCCGATGGCGCTTTTCTGGGGCTGGTTCTACCTGTCGCTCAACGACATGAATTTCGGCTATGTCATGCTGACCCGGCAGCTGCACGATTTCGTGTTCCAGATCTACGGCGAACTGCTCGGCATCGATCCGGCCATTATCCCCGGCATGGTGGCGAAGGCCTGCGTGTTCGACGGCCTGCTTCTGATCGCGATATGGGCATTTCGCCGCCGCCGCGAAATTCTGGGTTGGATCAAGCGGCGTTGGGCGGGTCCGGTTCCGTTCGAGCGGCTGCATCGAGTGACTGAAGCCGGTCCAAAACTCCCTGCAGAATAAAGGCGGCTGCAGCCGAATCGATCTTGCCGGCGCGTTTGGCGCGCGAGAAATCCATTTCGATCAGGGTCCGTTCGGCCGCGACCGTCGACAATCTTTCATCCCAGAAAACGAAGGGCAGGTCGCTTATCTGCGCCATGTTGCGCACGAAGGCGCGCGATTTCTGTGCGCGCGGCCCTTCGGACCCATCCATATTGATCGGCAGCCCAATCGCCACTGCTCCGACGTTCTCTTTCTTCAGCAAGGCCAGTAGAACGGCGGCGTCGAGCGAGAACTTTCTGCGCATGATGACCGGTCGCGGATGGGCGAAGGAGAACCCCCGGTCCGAAACCGCGACGCCGATCGTCTTGTCGCCGAGGTCGAGCCCGGCCAGCGTCTTGCCGCCGGCAAGGCGGCCCGGCAATTCCTCGATCGTGATAATGCTCAACGGCAGTCCTTCGCCTTTTCAACGCCGCGCGTTATGTCGAAACACGCGGTGGATGCAGGAACCCTTTGATCTCTGGGCTATCGGCGTTCTATCCTCTGGCACGGCAAAAATCGAGGAACGTAGTGATGAAACTGACCTGGTATGGCCACTCCGCCTTCCGCATCGAAACCGGCGACGTCAAGATTCTCATCGATCCCTATCTGATCGGCAACCCGTCGTGGACGGGCGGCTGGGAAGGGCCGGCAGAGGACGTAACGCATGTGCTGCTGACGCATGGCCATAGCGACCATATCAGCGGCGCGCTGGAAGTGCTGGGCAAAAGCGGCGCCCAACTGGTCGCCAATTTCGAGATCTGCATGTATCTGGTCGGCAAGGGCGTCAGCGACAAGAAGATCAACCCGGGCAACATCGGTGGCACCGTCGATTGCGGCGGCTTCACCACCACTTTCGTCCAGGCATTGCATTCCTCCTCGTTTGGCGAAGAAGGTGGCAAGAATGTCTATCTCGGCAATCCGGGCGGCCTCGTCCTGCATTTCCCGCAGGACAAAACGCTCTACCACATGGGTGACACCGATATCTTTTCCGACATGGCGCTGATCAACGAGTTGCATGAACCCAAGATCGGCATCGTGCCGATCGGCGACCGCTTCACCATGGGGGGCGCGGTGGCAGCACTTGCCTGCCAGCGCTTCTTCAAGTTCGAAGCCGTTGTCCCTTGCCACTTCGGCACGTTTCCGATGATCGATCCGACCGCCGACAAGTTCGAGGCCGGACTGGAAGGATCCGGCGTGAAGGTGGCATTGCCCGGGATTGGCGAGACGATTACGATCTAGAGGCAGCAAAAATGGAACGAGAGCATGGTGTTGAGACAATCTCTTTGCGTGTCCATGTTTGTCGCGGCGTCGCCCGCGCTTGCCGCGGATGATTTCATCGAGGGCGTCTACCTTCAGTCCGAAGAGCTTTGCGCACAGGCCAAAAAAGATACGCTGCAGACGCTGATCGACGCCGGCAACATCGTGCTTTCGGCCCATGGTCTGCAAAGCGTCGAGTACAATTGCGAGTTCGTTCAGGTCAGCAAGGCGACAGCTTCGCCAAGCTGGGCGGTGACGGCAATCTGCCAGGAACCGGGCTATGTCTTTCCGGATGTCCTCTCGGTGACGCAAATGAACCCGAAGCAAGTCGATCTCGTGTCGGTCCGGCCCGTTGACGACGAAAGCTCGGCAAGCGGCAACGGCGGCAGCTACTATCTGTGTGAAGGCGTGGCGCTGCCATAGACGGCATCCTGTCGGCGACCGATGGCCGAAGTGCCGGCCGCCATGGCCTGATCTCCTGCACGATGCATGTTGCGCCGTGCGCGCGGCGCCGCTATAGCCCCGGACTGGTTTTCCCCGAGGCAAAACATGTCCGTTGATGTCAAGACAGTGAAGCGCGTAGCGCATCTCGCCCGCATCGCAGTGAACGAAGAAGACGCCGAACGCATGACAGGCGAGCTGAACGCCATCCTTGGCTTTGTCGAGCAGCTGAACGAGGTCGACGTTTCCGGAGTCGAGCCGATGACCTCGGTGACGCCGATGGAGATGAAGAAGCGCCAAGACGTCGTCACCGACGGCAGCAAGGCCGCCGACATCGTCGCCAATGCGCCGGCGACCGACGAAAATTTCTTCCTCGTTCCGAAGGTCATGGAGTAGCGCGCCGATGGCAATCGAGATCGCCATCGAGACGCCACTGCAGGACGATGTGCGCGGGCTGGTCAACGAACTCAACCAAACCTTGCTCGAACTGACGCCGCCGGAGCATTGCTACCACCTGACGGTCGAGCAGATGGCCGGTGAGGATACGACCGTTTTCATCGCCCGCGACGACGGCCTGGCCATCGGCTGCGGCGCGCTGAAGCGCCACGACGGCGCCATCGGCGAGATCAAGCGCATGTACACGCGGCCTTCGCATCGCGGCCGCAAGATCGGCGCTGGGATCGTCGAGCGGATCGGGGCGCTGGCGCGCGATGAGGGGTTGAAGCGGCTGGTGCTGGAGACGGGCGACCGTCATCCCGCCGCCTGGACAGTCTACGAACGCGCCGGGTTTTCGCGTTGCGGCCCGGTACTGGATTATCCCGATTCCGAGTGGTCGGTGTTTTACGAAAAGAGCCTTTGATGAGCGACCTGACCCAGCTGACGATTTCGCAGGCCCGCGCCAAGCTGCGCGGCAAGGAAATCACCGCGACCGAGATCACCGAGGCTTACCTCTCGGCCATCGATCGTGCCAATCCGGCGCTCAACGCATATGTGGAGGTCACCGGCGACAAGGCCCGCGACATGGCCAAGGCGTGCGACGCCAGGCTGGTCAAGGGCGAGGGCGGTGCGCTGGAAGGCATCCCGCTCGGCATCAAGGACCTGTTCGGCACCGAAGGGGTCCACACCCAAGCCTGCAGCCATGTGCTCGACGGTTTCAAGCCGCACTACGAATCGACCGTCACGGCCAATTTATGGGCCGACGGCGCGGTCATGCTGGGCAAGCTCAACATGGACGAATTCGCCATGGGCTCGTCCAACGAGACTTCCTATTATGGTCCGGTCATCAATCCGTGGCGGCGCTCGCGCCTCGACACGGTGGTGATGCCGACGACGCATCAGGGCGATGGCGGTTTTGTCTCCGCCGGCGGCACCAGGACAGCGCGCAGCCTGGACAATGCGCAGCTGGTGCCGGGTGGTTCTTCCGGCGGGTCGGCTACCGCCGTCTCGGCGTTCCTGTGCGCCGGCGCGACTGCGACGGACACTGGCGGGTCGATCCGCCAGCCGGCCGCGTTCACCGGCACGGTCGGCATCAAGCCGACCTATGGCCGCTGCTCGCGCTGGGGCATCGTCGCCTTCGCCTCGTCGCTCGATCAGGCCGGGCCGATCGCCCGCGACGTGCGCGATGCCGCGATCCTGCTCAAATCCATGGCCTCCGTCGATCCGAAGGACACGACCTCGGTCGATCGCCCAGTGCCGGACTACGAGGCTGCGATCGGCAAGCCGATCAAGGGCATGAAGATCGGCATTCCCAAGGAATACCGCGTCGACGGCATGCCCGAAGAGATCGAGGCGCTGTGGCAGAAAGGCATTGCCTGGCTGAAGGACGCGGGCGCCGAGATCGTCGACATCTCCTTGCCACACACGAAATACGCGCTGCCGGCCTACTATATCGTGGCGCCCGCCGAGGCCTCCTCCAACCTCGCCCGCTATGACGGCGTCCGCTACGGCTTGCGCGTACCGGGCAAGGATATCGCCGAGATGTACGAGAAGACCCGAGCCGCCGGCTTCGGCCGTGAGGTCAAGCGCCGCATCATGATCGGAACCTATGTGCTGTCGGCCGGCTATTACGACGCCTACTATCTGCAGGCGCAGAAAGTGCGCAGTTTGATCAAGCGCGACTTCGAGACTGTCTTCGCCGCGGGCGTCGACGTCATTCTGACCCCGGCAACGCCGTCCGCCGCCTTCGGCATCGCCGACGAGGACATGGCCGCCGATCCGGTCAAGATGTACCTCAACGACATCTTCACCGTCACCGTGAATATGGCCGGCCTGCCGGGCATCGCCGTGCCCGCCGGCCTCGACCCCAAGGGACTGCCGCTCGGTCTGCAGCTGATCGGCAGGCCATTCGAGGAAGAGACGCTGTTCCAGACGGCCGCCGTCATCGAGCGGGCAGCCGGCACGTTCCAGCCGGAGAAGTGGTGGTAAGATCCTCTCTCATCTAGCGTATGACCCCGAAAGGGCGCGCGGCGCTGCAATGGGGTGAGGGATGTTCTTCTATGTTTCCAAGATCTTCTGGTTCTTCATCCAGCCGCTGAATCTGGCTATCTTTCTGCTGCTGGCAGGGCTGATCGCGGCCATGATCGGCCGCCGTCGGCTTGCCGCCGCCGGCAGCGTGCTTTCCTTTCTGATCCTTGCTCTGTCGGCCTGGACATCGCTCGGCGCATTGCTCCTCAACCCGCTGGAGGAACGCTTTCCACGCCCGCCGCTGCCGCAGAGGATCGATGGGATCGTCGTGCTCGGTGGCGGCTTCGAGGGCGGGATCAACCTGGCGCGCGGCGGCTATGAGCTGAATGCCGGCGGCGACCGGATGGTCGAAACCGCCGTGCTGGCGCGGCGCTTTCCTGATGCGAGGGTGGTCGTCTCCGGCGGCAATGGCGAACTGTTCCTCGACGGCGAGGGCGATGCCGACACCGGGCCGCGCCTGCTTGGCGCGCTCGGGGTGGCGCCGGAACGCCTGATCCTCGAGAACAAATCCCGCAACACCTACGAGAATGCCGTCTTCACCAAGGCGTTGATAACGCCTAAACCCGGGGAAACCTGGTTGCTGGTGACCTCGGCCTTTCACATGCCTCGTGCCAAGGCGCTGTTCGACAAGGCCGGCTTCGCGACCGTTCCCTGGCCGGTGGATTACCGCACGTCGGGGCGCGAGGGCATCGGAGTGTTCCGCGACAATCCGGCCGACTCGCTGCAAGCCACGACCTTCGCGATCCGCGAATGGATCGGACTCTTTGCCTATTGGCTTTCGGGCCGCATCGATCAACCTTTCCCTGCGCCGGGCGGCTGACCGATCACGGCGCGTCGCGCTGCCGAGAAGAACTGGCGCCGCACCAGAACGGATAGCAGCAGAAGCGTCGACAGCACGAACACCAACGGGTCGACGAACCAGCCGAGATAACCGATCGAGAAGAACACGCCGCGCAGGCCCGAGTTGAAATGCTTGCCGGCAAGCATGTTCATCTGCGCCGCGCGCCACACCGCTGTCTCCGTGACCGGGTTGCGCGAGGCTTCCCCATGCGGGATCGGCACGGCGCCGATCAGGATCGTGCAATAGTTGAACAGCCGGTAGGCCCAGCCGAATTTGAAGAATGAAAAGGCGAGGATCAGCACCAGCCCCAACACCTTTATCTGGAAGGCCGAGCGCGACGGCGCGCCGCCCAGGGGCAGGCTGCTCAGCACTTCAAGGACCCGGTCGGACGCGCCCAGCAAGGCAAAGCAGCCGCCCAGCGCGATCAGCGAACTGGAGGCGAAGAAGGCGGTTCCCTGCTGCAGGCCGCTCATGATGGCGGTGTCGACGATGCGGATCTCGCGCTCGGCCATGGTGCGCATCCAGGCTTGTCGCTGCGTATCCATAGCCCTCGTCAGCGACATGCGGCTGACCAGCCTGCCGTCGGAGGCGAGCGTATGCAGCACCCATGCGGCGAGGAAAAAAGCCAGCGCCATTAGATCGGCTAAGGAAAGATCGAGGGAATCGCCCATGCGTTGAATTTACCATATCCAGCCAGCGCTTCGATCGCCGTATGTCGTGATCGACAACCAATGTCGCTGCCGGAGCAAACGAGGTCGGCAGGTGCTGGGCCGCGATCCTCAAAAGAGCGGAAACATTCCAGGGAATTCCTATATGTAGTCCTCGACATGATGCCAGGAGACAACGTGTTCCTTTCGGTTTTCGACCTGTTCAAGATCGGCATTGGACCCTCGAGTTCGCACACGATGGGTCCGATGACGGCCGCGCGGCGGTTCCTCGACGAGGTGGCGGGTGACGACTGGCCTCGTCCGGCCGGCGCCAAGGTCGCCCGTATCGGCGCCAGCCTGCACGGTTCGCTCGCCTACACCGGCATCGGCCACGGCAGCGACCGCGCCGTCATTCTGGGCCTCGCCGGCCAGACTCCGCAAACAGTCGATCCCGACCGGGCCGACGGCATTGTCAGCCATATTGCCGCGGAGAAGCTGATATCGCCGCCCGGCCATCCATCCTATCGCTTCGACCCGGCCACCGACCTGGTGCTGGATCGCAAGACGCCGCTCGCCGGCCATGCCAACGGCATGGCGTTCTATGCTTATGACGCCGGCGGCCGACTGCTGCTCAAACGCATCTACTATTCGATCGGCGGCGGCTTCGTGGTCTCTGAAGAAGAACTGCAGCGCATGAAAACCAAGGGCTCGGTGACGACCGAAGGGAAGAAAGTGCCGTATCCCTTCAAAAATGCCGTCGAAATGCTGGCGATGGCGGGCAAAAGCGGGCTCTCCATCGCCGACATGAAGCGCGTCAACGAGGAAACACAGATGTCGCGCGAGGAACTCGATGCCGGGCTCGACGGCATCTGGAACGCCATGAAGAGCTGCATCGATCGCGGCCTATCGCAGGACGGCATCATGCCAGGCGGGCTGAAGGTGCGCCGACGCGCCAGGCGACTCCACGACAAGCTGCAGGAGCAGTGGCAGCAGAACCGGCCCAACCCGCTGCTCGCCAATGACTGGTTGTCGATCTACGCGATGGCGGTCAACGAGGAGAACGCGGCCGGCGGGCGCGTCGTCACGGCGCCGACCAATGGCGCGGCGGGTACATTACCGGCGGTGCTGCGCTACTGGCTGCACTTCCATCCCGAGGCCGACCAGCCGAGCATCCGCGATTTCCTGCTCACGGCGGCGGCCGTCGGCGGCATCATCAAGACGAACGCATCGATCTCGGGCGCCGAGGTCGGCTGCCAGGGCGAGGTGGGTTCCGCCTCGGCAATGGCGGCCGCCGGTCTGTGCGCCGTCATGGGCGGCACTCCCGAGCAGGTCGAGAACGCCGCCGAGATCGCGCTGGAGCATCACCTCGGCATGACCTGCGATCCGGTCGGCGGGCTGGTGCAAGTACCGTGCATCGAGCGCAATGCGCTGGGTGCGGTCAAGGCGGTGACGGCGGCGTCACTCGCCATAAAGGGCGACGGCATCCACTTCGTGCCGCTCGATGCGGCGATCGAAACCATGCGCCAGACCGGGCTCGATATGAACGAGAAGTACAAGGAAACCAGCTTGGGTGGTCTTGCCGTCAACGTTGTCGAGTGCTGAGCCAGCATCTGGCACTGTGGAGAACTCGTTCAGGCCGTTGACGCGTTCGTTCGCCGGATTAAATCTTCGAAAATGGCTCTCAATCTCCTAAAGCTTTGCGTCGGCTGCGACAGCGTCGAGGATCTCGAGGAATGGATCGCGTTCCGCCTCGACGAACGGCACCGGGCGGGCGAACCGGCCGAGCACTGGCACACGACCCGCATGGTGCCGACGCGCGGCAACGAAATCACCGACGGCGGTTCGCTCTATTGGGTGATCAAGGGCAACGTGCAATGCCGCCAGTTGATCACCGAGATCCGGCCGTTCACCGACGACGATGGTATCGGCCGCTGCCATCTGATGCTTGATCCCGAGGTGGTGCGCACCGATTGGCAGCCGCGCCGGGCTTTCCAAGGCTGGCGTTACCTGAAACCATCGGATGCGCCGGCCGACCTCGGCAAAGGCAAGTCAGGGCTGGTCGAGATGCCGCCGAAACTCAGGCGCGAGCTTGCGGATTTGGGCTTGCTGTAAATCCAACTGTCACACTGACGCGCTCTTCTGCACCAGCCGCCGCCGGTCGGTGGCCATCAACCTTGCCTGTACTGGCCTTGCAAGCCGCGCAACAACGCCACATCTTGAAATCTGTGAGCGACGAGAACCCCTTGTGTGGCCATCCTCTCCTTGTCCGGGAAGGCCATGATTCCGGCACAGAAAAAGTGTTGAACGAAATCACGCGGTGTCTGGTCGGACAAGGGACCGCGGGGCGGTAGGAAATGTTAGGCGCAATTATCGTCCTGGTCGCGTTGGTTCTGGTGCTGCTGAGCGTAGCCACCGCGTTTCTGCGTGCCGACCCAGCGAGGTTGGCAGGCTCGATGAGAGCGCTGGGGCCAATATTGCTGGCCCTGGTGGGTGCCGCTGTGCTCGCGGTCGGTCGCGAAGGGATCGGCGGCATCATCCTGGTCGCGGCAATCGCATGGTATGGCGTCGCGCGCATGACGCGGCCGAATTCAAGGCCGGCGCCCCGAAGGCGTTCAACCGTGCGAACGGCCGCGCTGGAGATGGAACTCGATCATGATACCGGCGGCCTCGAGGGCCTGGTTCTTGCCGGCCGCCACGACGGCAAGATGCTTGGCGCGATGGGACGTGCCGAACTGATGCAGCTGTTTCGCGAACTTTCAGGCGATCGCGAGAGCCGGCAATTGCTAGAGACGTATCTTGACGGCAGATTTCCCGTCTGGCGCAAACACGCTGAGACGGACAGTGGCGAAGGGCTGGGTATTGCGCCAAGTGCGGGCGCCATGACTAAGGAGGAGGCCTACAAGGTCCTTGGTCTTGAAGCGGGGGCCGCCGCGGCGGATGTCCGCAAAGCGCACCGCCGCCTGATGCAGCGCCTGCACCCCGATGTCGGCGGCACGTCTTTCCTGGCGGCGCGGATCAACGAAGCCAAGGACGTCTTGCTCTCCAATCACAACTAGTCTCCTTCGACGCAGAATTTTTCCGGGAGATGTTTTCGACGCCGTCCTACTGCTGGACGGCGTAGCACTCGATGTTCTTCTTCTTCAAAGCGGTGCAGGCCTTCCAGGCGGCGGTTTTGGAACCAAAGCCGCCGAAGCGGGCGCGGTAGTAGGTGACGCCGTCCTTGTCGAAAGCGACAGTAAAGCCGGAAGCGTCGGCCAGGACCTTGGGTGCCTGTTTAGTGGTCTTGTCGAGGAATGCCTGGGCCTCCGACTGTTTTGGCGAAGAGGCGATTTGGATGGCCCAACCCGACGGTACCGATGCGGTGTTGACCGGATCGACAGTTGGAGCGGGTTCGGCATAGGCCGCCACCACCTGGGCCGTGGCGACCTGAGGAGCCGACACGATCACCGTCTTGACCTTCTTCGCCTTGACGAGTGGTGCAGCCTCTTCGCTCTGGGCCGTGCTGTCTTCCTGTTCGCTCTGGACAGCGCCGTCTTCCGCTACGGTGGCGTCGTCGGCGACGGCAGCGTCGTCCGTGTCATCGGCGCTGGCCACCGCCATCGGCTTTTCGTCCGGGGTCGGTGCGTCGTGCTTGGGCAGCAGCACCTTGGCAAGCGCCTTGATCGGATTGCTGTCGCCGTCGGCCTGGGCGACGAGGCCGCCGCCGCCGCGTGTCGAGGCTCTCGGCATGTAGGTGTTGATCAGGGACGCCATCTGGTTGTCGCGGCTGCCGCCCGAGGTGCCGCCCATGACCACGGCGACGAGCCTGCGATTGCCGTCGGACACCGACGAGACGAGATTGAAGCCGGAGGCGCGGGTGTAGCCGGTCTTGATGCCGTCCACGCCCTTGATGCGTCCGAGCAGCCGGTTGTGGCCGTTGATGCGCTGGCGGCCATAGAGAAAAGAGCGCTGCGAGAAATAGCCGTAATATTGCGGGAAATGCTCCCTGAGCGCGATGCCGAGCGTGGCCATGTCGCGAGCCGTGGTGAACTGGCCGGGATCGGGCAGGCCGTTGGCGTTGCGGAACACGGTGCCGCTCATGCCGAGCTGCCGCGCCTTGGCGGTCATCATGCGGGCGAAATTGGTCTCATTGCCGCCGAGCATTTCGCCGAGCGCGGTCGCTGAGTCGTTCGCCGACTTGGTGACCATCGAGAGGATCGCGGTTTCCACTGTGACCGAACCGCCCGGCTTGACGCCGAGCTTCGTCGGCGGCTCGGCCGCGGCATTGGCGGAAAAGACAACCGGCGAGTTCCTGGCGATCCTGCCCTTCGCCAGTGCTTCGAACGTCAGATAAAGCGTCATCATCTTGGTCAGCGAAGCGGGATAGCGCCGGCCGTTGGCATCCGAGGAATAGAGCACCTTGCCGGTCTTGGCGTCGACGACGATGGCCGCGGATTTCGCCGCCAGCGACGAGGCTGCGTCCGCGACGACAAACGTCATCGCCAAGGCGACGATCATGATCGTTTTGAGAGGGGACACGGATTTGGAAACGATGCCCGACAACGCCTGACGCACTGATATTTCCCTTGAATTGCCCGTTGCGTTGGAGGCGGCAAAGGGTCCTGCCTCACTTCGGGCCAAGCTACCGGGGCAGCGTTACCAATCCGTTTATGGTAACCGCCGCGTTCACCATTTTCTTCGGGCTTGAAGCTTTCTTTATTTGATTTTTAGCGATTGGCCGCTGGTGCGGGCCCAAGCCTTGGCGAAAACGTTGACTTTTGTGCGCCGCACAATATATTTATCGTGCATTGCACAAGGGCGCCCCGAAGAAGGACGCTTCAACCGTCAAGGGAAAGCGTGAAATGACCCAGACCTATGAGGACTTCAGCAAATACGGCAAGGAGTTTGCCGATACCGGATTGAAGAGCTTCGCTTCGCTCTCCAAGGGTGCGCAGGCGATCGCCAGCGAAGCCGGCGAGTACACCAAGAAGAGCTTCGATGCCGGCAGCGCCGCTGTCGAGAAGCTGTTTTCGGCCAAGTCGCTGGAGAAGGCGATCGAGATCCAGTCCGACTACGCCAAACAGTCCTACGAGGCGTTCGTCGCCGAGGCCACCAAAATTGGCGATCTTTATGCCGAACTCGCCAAGGAAGCCTACAAGCCGTTCGAATCGATTGTCGCCAAGACGAAGTAGTTTCGTCTGACATTATCGGAATCAGGCCCTTTGGGTCTGGGACAAAGCCCGGTCGCGCAAGCGTGGCCGGGTTTTTTCATGTCAATTTCCGCTTCAGGCCCCCATACCCCTTCACGATTGCGAAAATCGGTCAAGTTTGGCCACCTAGCCATATTGTCAGCTAAACAGAAGGGCTTAAAATCGTCCATCGAACACCTACATGTCGAGTTCGCATGAGGATTCGAAGAGGCAGGATTACGTGACGATCGGTTTGACTGCCACGAGACAAGTGGCGCGGATGCAGAACGGCGGCGGCGGCAATGAGGCCGGCCGCGGGACCGCTGTGATCACGCGCACCAAAACCAAGACCAAGAAGCCTAGCCTTTACCGGGTCCTCATCCTCAACGACGACTACACGCCCATGGAGTTCGTGGTTCACGTGCTGGAACGCTTTTTCCAGAAAGACCGCGAAGCCGCCACACGCATCATGCTTCATGTTCACAATCATGGAGTGGGCGAGTGCGGGGTCTATACATTCGAGGTGGCCGAGACCAAAGTGTCTCAGGTCATGGATTTCGCCCGACAGAATCAGCATCCGCTGCAATGCGTGATGGAGAAGAAGTGAGGTAACATGCCGGCTTTCTCCCAAGGCCTGGAAAAGGCGCTTCACCAGGCGCTGACGCTCGCCAATGAGCGGCACCATGAATACGCAACCCTTGAACATCTGCTGCTCGCGCTTATCGACGACACGGAAGCGGCCGCGGTCATGCGCGCCTGCAACGTCGATCTCGATGAGCTGAAGCACACGGTTCTCACCTATATCGACACCGAGCTCGACAATCTGGTCACCGGCTACGACGAGGATTCCAAGCCGACAGCCGGCTTCCAGCGCGTCATCCAGCGCGCGGTGATCCATGTGCAGTCGTCGGGCCGCGAGGAAGTGTCGGGTGCCAACGTGCTCGTCGCCATCTTCGCCGAGCGCGAGAGCCATGCCGCCTATTTCCTGCAGGAACAGCAGATGACCCGCTACGATGCGGTCAACTACATCTCGCACGGCATCGCCAAGCGTCCGGGCGCATCGGAGACGCGCTCGCCGCGCGGCGCCGATGACGAGCAGGGCGGCCAGAACGGGGCCGAACCGCAAGAGGAAGGCGGCAAGAAGAAGCAGCAGCAGGACGCGCTGACCGCTTATTGCGTCAACCTCAACAACAAGGCCAAGGCCGGCAAGATCGATCCGCTGATCGGCCGCGAGTCGGAGATCAACCGCACCATCCAGGTGCTGTGCCGCCGCTCCAAGAACAACCCGCTCTATGTCGGTGATCCCGGCGTCGGCAAGACGGCGATCGCCGAGGGGCTGGCCAAGCGGATCGTCGAGGGCGACGTGCCAGAGGTGCTGCTCAACGCGACCATCTTCGCGCTTGACATGGGCACGCTGCTCGCCGGTACGCGCTATCGCGGCGATTTCGAGGAACGGCTGAAGCAGGTCGTCAAAGAACTCGAGGACTATCCCGGCGCCGTGCTGTTCATCGACGAGATCCACACGGTGATCGGGGCAGGGGCCACGTCGGGCGGCGCCATGGATGCGTCCAACCTGTTGAAACCGGCCCTGTCGTCGGGTGCGATCCGCTGCATCGGCTCGACCACCTACAAGGAGTTCCGGCAGTTCTTCGAAAAGGACCGTGCTCTGGTGCGGCGCTTCCAGAAGATCGACGTCAATGAGCCGACCATCGAGGACGCCATCGAGATTATGAAGGGGCTGAAGCCCTATTTCGAGGAGTTCCACAAGGTTCGCTACACGAGCGAGGCGATCAAGGCCTCGGTCGAGCTGTCGGCGCGCTACATCAACGACCGCAAGCTGCCGGACAAAGCGATCGACGTGATCGACGAAACCGGCGCCTCGCAGATGCTGGTGCCGGAAGCCAAGCGCAAGAAGACGATCGGCATCAAGGAGATCGAAGCGACGATCGCCACAATGGCGCGTATCCCGCCGAAGACGGTTTCGGCCGACGACGAGAAGGTGCTGCAAGGCCTCGACATCGAGTTGAAGCGCGTCGTCTACGGCCAGGACACCGCGATCACCGCGCTGACCTCGGCGATCAAGCTGGCGCGCGCCGGCCTTCGCGAACCGGAGAAACCGATCGGCTCCTACCTGTTCTCGGGACCAACCGGCGTCGGCAAGACGGAGGTCGCCAAGCAATTGGCCGCCTCGCTCGGCGTCGAGCTGATCCGCTTCGACATGTCGGAGTACATGGAACGCCACACCGTCTCACGGCTGATCGGCGCGCCTCCCGGCTATGTCGGCTTCGACCAGGGCGGTCTTTTGACCGACGGCGTCGACCAGCATCCGCACTGCGTGCTGTTGCTGGACGAGGTGGAGAAGGCGCATCCGGACCTGTTTAACATCCTGTTGCAGGTGATGGACCACGGCAAGCTGACCGACCACAACGGCAAGCAGATCGACTTCCGCAATGTCATCCTGATCATGACCACCAATGCGGGCGCATCCGATGCGCAGCGCGCGGCGATCGGTTTTGGCTCGACCAAGCGCGAAGGCGACGATGTCGAGGCGATCAACCGGCTGTTCACGCCGGAATTCCGCAACCGTCTCGATGCGATCATCCCGTTCGGTTCGCTGCCGGTGCCGGTCATCCATCAGGTGGTGCAGAAGTTCGTCATGCAGCTCGAGGCTCAGCTCTCCGAGCGTGGCGTTACCTTCGACCTGTCGTCGGATGCGATCGCCTGGCTGGCCGACAAGGGCTATGACGAGCGCATGGGTGCACGGCCGCTCGGCCGCGTGATCCAGGAGCACATCAAGAAGCCATTGGCCGACGAGGTGCTGTTCGGCAAGTTGAAGAAGGGCGGCACGGTGCGCGTCACCGTCGAGAAGAAGGAAACCGGCGAGACCGGCCTGAAGCTCGAATCGCTGGCCGACGAAGCGCCGGTGAAACCGAAGAAGGAAGAGCCGGAAGACGCCCCCAAGCCGAGAAAGGCCGTGGCCAAGAAGCCTGCCGCAAAGAAGGCGGTGGCGCAGAAGCCGGAATCCAAGGGCAAGGACGGCGGCAAGCGCAGCCTGGTGCCGCAATTGCCCCGGAAGAACTGATCCTGAGAAAAGTCGAAAAAGCCCCGGAAACGGGGCTTTTTTCATTCGAACAATGGGGTGAGCCCTGTGCAGTGTGCGGAATGCGTCTACCGGGAGCGGCGTACCCAATAGCTTTCAGAGGCTTGTGGATCCGCCCCTCGCAACCCACCAGCGCTCCTGACTATACCGACGAAGCTTCGGGGCGGGCCAAAGGAATCTCGCTCGCGAAACAGGAAGCAATGGTCGTCCGGGACAATACCACTCCGGTGATTTTCCAGATGGCGACCGAGATCAGTATACCCGCGTAGCCGTCCGGGGCGTAGTGCCACCCAAGAACCACGGACCCGAGCATGATGATCGCCGCGAATATCCACATTGCGACGCCCAGCCGTGGAGACAGCCTCGTTGCATACAGCGCAAAAAGCACGGATGACGCGACATGAATGGAAGGGAACGCTGATATGCCCATGGTTCCTGAAGACTTCGCGATCGACCAATGCCAGTTGAAGCAGCCGGAACACTGCATATGCACATCCAAAAATCCAGAAATAGACCACCAGATAAAAGGCATATTCGTAAAGCAATGCGAAATCCGGCAAATTCCCGATCCGGGCGCCAACCGCAAAGCCTAATCCCAGAGTAAACAGCGCAACCGCATGAATAATGCGATGCCGAAGAAACGATTCGACCAAGAGTTTTGAAAAAGCGGCCTCATCATTGGCCCCGGACCGCCGGCTCAAATATTCGAAAGTATCTTGCAATGCATGTCCCTCTCGCGCGAGACGTGAGAAATGCCTCGCAAGGGCTTGCTGGAGTATTAAGAAGCAGCCGCTGGGTGGTCGTCTCAGCCGCCGCGATGATCGCTCGGTTTACAAAGGCCTAAGATTTTCCGGAAAGCGCGGCCCGTATCTTCTCGGCGTTCTGCGCCAGCACTTCAGGCTTTTCCATCACGCCCGAGTGCGGCTTCAACGGGATGCCGTCGAAACGCGGGATGACATGCACATGCAGGTGGAAAACGGTCTGCCCCGAGGCCGGCTCATTGAACTGCATGACGGTAACGCCGTCGGCGCCGAAGGCTCGTTTGACTGCCCGCGCCACGTTCTGGACGACCAAGAAAAGCGGACCGAAGGTTGACGGGTCGGCGTCGAGCAGGTTGCGCGACGGTGCCTTTGGCACCACCAGCGTATGGCCCGGCCCCTGCGGCATCACATCCATGAAGGCGATGACCGCCTCGTCCTCGTAGACGCGATGCGAGGGAATTTCGCCGCGCAAGATCTTGGCGAAGATGTTGTCGGTTTCGTAGGCGGTTTCGGCCATGGCGAAGGCTCCCGATTGTGCCTCTCGTGTAGCGAAGCCGTCGAAACTCGGCAAGATGATCATCGATCCTGCCCATCGGCGCGGCCCAGTCGCTACTCCTCCAGATCTTTGCGGAACGGCGTGTGCTCTTCCAGATATTCGCTCATCCGCTCGACCTCGCGTCGTTCGCGCCTGAGATAGTCGGCAACCGCATTGCGCAGGCCAGGATGCGCGATGTAGTGCGCGGAGTGCATCGTCACGGGCCGGTAGCCGCGCGCCAGTTTGTGCTCGCCCTGCGCGCCCGCCTCGACCACCTTCAGCTTGCGTTGGATGGCGAAGTCGATCGCCTGGTGATAGCAGACCTCGAAATGCAGGAAGGGATGATCCTCGATGCAGCCCCAGTTGCGGCCGTAGAGAGCATCGGAGCCGATGAAATTTATCGCGCCGGCAATGTAGCGGCCGTTGCGCCTGGCCATCACCAGCAGGATGTCGTCGGCCATGCGTTCGCCGATCAGCGAGAAGAATTGCCGGTTCAGGTACGGCCGGCCCCATTTGCGGCTGCCGGTGTCCATGTAGAAAGCGAAGAAATCATCCCAGGCCTTTTCAGTCAGGTCCTTGCCTGTCAGCCAGTCGATCGAGATGCCGTCGGCAAGCGCCTCGCGCCTCTCCTTCTTCATCGCCTTGCGCTTGCGCGAGGCAAGCGTGGCGAGGAAGTCGTCATAGGTCGAAAAGCCGTCATTGACGAAATGGAACTGCTGGTCGGTGCGATGCAGGAACCCCGCCGCTTCCAGCACCTCGACGTCGCTCTCGCGCGCGAAGGTGACATGCGCGGAGGAAACGCCGAGTTTCTCCGTGACTGCCTTCAGGCCCGCCGCCAGCCCGGCCTTGACGGTGCCGGCGTCCTCGTCCTTGGCGACCAGCAGGCGAGGGCCGGTTACCGGCGAGAACGGCACCGAGCATTGCAGCTTGGGATAGTAGCGGCCGCCGGCTCGTTCGAAGGCATCGGACCAGCCATGGTCGAACACATATTCGCCCTGGCTGTGCGATTTGAGGTAACAAGGAATCGCGCCAAGCAGCCTGCCTTGCGCATTCTCCAGCCGCAAATGATGGCCCTGCCAGCCGGTGCGCCGCACGGCACAGCCGGAATCCTCGAGTGCACTCAAAAAAGCAAAGGAAACGAGCGGGTTGTAATCGTCATCCGCATCCCCGCGCGCGGTGCCACCGAGGCTGTTCCACTCATCCGGGGTGAAAGCGCCGACGCCGGCGGCGACGCGGATCGAATACTCCGCATTTGTTGTCTGGCCGTCGCAGTCTTCGCCTTGATCCATGAGGCTTATTTAAGCTCCGCTCAGGCCGCTACAAGTCACGTTTCAGGCACCCGGCTTCAGGCGACATCGACCAGGTCGGGTTCGAACCCTTCGAACGTCATCTGGTCGGCATATTTGAAGGTGAGGTCGATCGCCGGCTGGTCATGCACCGTCCAGGTGATGACCGGCATTTTGAGCTTTTCACGCACGAAGCTGACGAAGGGATTCGGCAAGTCGCCTGCGGCATAAGAGGTGAAGGCGAGCTCGTGCGCCAGCATGGCGAAATGCGCCTCGATCAATTTGGCGTCCTTGCCGTAGGCGGTCAGTCCGCCGGGAATGCCCGGCGCATGTTTGGCAAAGTCGCGGATCAGCCAGTGATCGAACGACATGATCGCTGCCTTGCCCCGATAGCGCTTGAGCATCTTGCCGACGCACGCCACCAAGCCTTCGTCACGGCCTGGAATTCCTTTCAGTTCGACGACCATCGGCACGCGACCATCGACCAGGTCGAGCGCCTCCTGCAGCGTCGGCACATGGTCCGACGTGCCGCCGACCTTGAACGTCGCAAGCTCGGCCGCGGTGCGTTGCCAGACGAAACCGTCCTGTCCGGTCAGCCTTTGCAGATCCTGATCATGGATGATGACCGGAACGCCGTCCGAGGACAGATGCACATCGCATTCGATGGCATAGCCGCGCTCGGCTGCCGCGGCAAAGGCGGAAAGCGTGTTTTCCCAGCGCGTCTTGTTCATGTCGTGGAAGCCGCGGTGCGCAACGGGCCGGGCGGCCAGCCAGGATAGGTCGGTCATGGTGTTTCACTCGACTTCGAAGATCGCTTCGATTTCCACTGCGGCATTAAGCGGCAGCGAGGCGGTGCCGACGGCGGAGCGGGCATGCTTGCCGCGTTCGCCAAGAGCGGCGACCAGGAAATCGGATGCGCCGTTGGCAACCAGATGCTGCTCGATGAAATCCGACGCCGACGCAACGAAGACGGTGATCTTCACCAGCTTGCGGATCTTCTCGAGATCGCCGAGTGCAGCCTTGGCCTGCGCCAGAATGTTGATCGCGCAGTATTTTGCCGCGTCCTTGCCGGCGGCGGTGTCGACGTCGCGGCCGAGCAGGCCGCTCGCCTGCAGCTTGCCGTCCTTGAGCGGCAATTGTCCGGCGGTGAACAGCAGGCTGCCGGTCCTGCTGTAGGGCACGTAGTTGGCGGCAGGCGCGGCGGCCACGGGAAGCGTCACGCCCAGATCGGTTAGCCGCTTTTCGATTGTTTCGCTCATTGCTTTTCCCTATTGCTGGAAGGTGCCGCGCTGGCCGGGCCGAAACTGCTATTTTTGCCTCGCTTCCGCCACGACTTTTTTTAAGCTGGGCCATCTTTACCTGCGGCCTGCCATCAGCCGCGACGATCGGAGCACCTCATGCGCGCAACGCGCCTTGCATTCAACGCCGTTCTGTTGTCGGCAGTCTTCTCGATAGGCCCCGCTTTCGCCGTGCCGGCGCTGCAAGCGCACCGCGCCGTCTACGACCTGTCGCTGAACAAGGCGGACGATCGCTCCGGCATCACCGGTATCACCGGCCGGATGGTCTATGAGTTCAACGGTTCGGCCTGCGAAGGCTATACGGTGAAATTCCGTTTCGTCACCCGGATCGTCACAACTGACAGCACGAAGCTGACCGACCAGCAGACGACCACTTTCGAGGATGCCGAAGGCAAGACCTTTTCATTCGTGACCAAATCCTTTGTCGACCAGAACCTCGACAAAGAGGTCAAGGGCGTCGCCACGAAGGACACGAAAGGGCTCAAGGTCGACATCGACAAGCCCGAAAAGAACAGTCTGGAGCTCGCCGCCACCCAGTTTCCGACCCAGCATCTGGTCGAACTGATCGGCAAGGCCGAGAAAGGCGAAAACTTCTACCAGACAAACCTGTTCGACGGTTCGGAGGACGCCAACAAGGTGATGGCGACCACCGTCGTCGTCGGAAAGAAGGCGGATGGCGACAAAGCCGATCCGGAAGCGCCGGCGCTGGCGAAGCTCGCCACCGACAAGTACTGGCCGGTCGACATCGCCTATTTCGACGACAGTACCAAGGATGGCGAGGAGGTGCCGGAATACCGGATCAGCTTCAAGCTGCATGAAAACGGCATCACGCGCGACCTCGTGATGGATTATGGCCAGTTCTCGATGACCGGCAAGCTCGTCAACCTGTCGCTGTTCGACCAATCGAAGCCTTGCCCGGCGTCGAAATAGCAGCAGCGCCGAATTGAGCGCCACGGCAAGCTTGATGGCTGTCTATGTCGATGCGGCGATCTGGAAGTGGGCCGGCCATCGCTGGTGCCATCTGCTGGCCGACGATATGGACGAGTTGCATCGGTTCGCCGCCGAGCTCGGCGTCAAGCGTTCGTCCTACCAGGGGCCGCCCAAGACATCGGCTCCCCACTATGACATAACCGGCTTCGAGCGCGACCGCGCGGTGCGGCTCGGCGCCATAGAATGCAGCCGCGAGGAGATCGTTGCGATCTTCCGGCGGGTACGCGTGCCGAACGGGAAGACACGGCGATGACTTTGACGGCATTTCTGGCCTATTGCGCCGCGATCACGCTGGCCGCCGCGACGCCGGGACCGGCGATGTTCGCGGTCATCACCAATGGCGTGTCTCGCGGTTTCCTTCGTGCTTTCATGGCTGGCGTTGGGGTTGCAGCAGGCGATGCGGTGCTGGTGACGCTCGCATTGCTCGGGCTGGTGGCGTTGGCGCAGACGTTCGAATGGATCTTTCTGCTGTTGAAATATGCGGGCGCCGCCTATCTGATCTTTCTCGGCGTCAGGATGTGGCGAGCTGCCGCCACACAACCCAACGACCCCCAGGCTCCTCAATCGGGATTGTCTCGGTCGTTCCTGCTCGGCGCGTCCATTGCACTCGGCAACCCGAAGGCGATTCTGTTTCATGCCTCGATCATGCCGCTGATCCTCAATCTCGACACCATGACCTTCGCCGACGGTCTGCTGGTGGTCCTCGTCGTGATCAGCGTCAATATTCTTACAATGGGTATCTATGCAGCGCTGGCGGGCCGGGCCTCGAGCTGGTTCAGGACACCGAGACGGATGCGGCTGATGAACAGATTTGCCGGCAGCGCCATGATCGGCACCGGAGCGCTGATTGCCGCACGCTGAGCGGTGAAGCACACGGCGGGGAATCGAGGTTAACGGTCATTTTTGTTGGAGGATCTGGAGCAGGAAGTCTGGGTCCCACCCCGCGGCTTTGCGCTTTGTCTTGACGCTGCCTTTTGATTTGTCGAGGCGCACGAGGTTGAGGGCGAAGCGGCGCACGGCAGCCATGTTCTTGGCGCCGTTTCCGGCGCGATAGCGCGACAGGTCGTCCTTGAAGGCGACGTCGAGCAGCCAGTGCATGCTCTCGACACCCCAATGGCCGCGTGCTGCGGCGGCGAGGCGCTCGATGTCGCAAGGTGCGGAGCAGATGTAGTAGCGCGTCTCGGCGCTGCTGCTTCGGTCGGCATATTCGAGGCGGGTGTGAACCTTGAGGATGGTCTTGATGGTGCGGAAGCGCGGCTGGCCCGGGTAGCTGCGCTCCGAGTTGATCCAGCAGACATTGGCGGAGGCGGCGTAAGTGCGTGTTTCGAGGCGTCCATGGGCCTTTTCGAGTGTGGTCTTGGTAGCCAGCTCTGCCGCCGGCGCATCGTTGAAATAGGCCTCGACGTCACTT